>SLNM01000238.1 GCA_007133055.1 Lentisphaeria bacterium | reverse complement strand
GTAGCGGGAAGCGGACTTCTGCCAAAAGTTTTGAAAACGAATAAAATGGAGAATGGGTGTACGATAGCGGGCGACGAGAGCGGTGGACGATTGGGGGCGCTCTACCATGTCCGTCCGTAGCTCAGGCATGTTACGCCGTAGCCCCTAAGAACGAAGGCGAATCGTAATCCGCTATCGTCGCCCGCTATCGTCAACCGATTTCCAATTTCATAAACAACATTTCAACAACGTTCGAGACAAGACGAGCACAAATCAAGGTCTATGATTCTTTTCGCATGGGGTCCAGTTCGCTTTCGCCCCCCGGGAACAGCAGCATGCAGTCGCCGTAACTGTAGAAACGCAGTCTTTCTCTGATCGCCAGTTGATAGGCAGCCAGCAGTTTCTCCGTACTGACAAAGGTGGCCACCAGCATCAGCAGGGTGGAGCGAGGCAAATGAAAATTGGTCAGCAATCCATCGACCGCCCGCGGCTTCCTAGGCGGATGCAGAAATAAGCGGGTTCCACCCTTCCCCGGTTTAACCCGTCCTTGCTCGTCGGCACAGGTCTCCAGAACTCGCACCGTGGTCGTTCCGACTGCGAACACACGCCCCCCGCTTTCACGGGTTTGGTTGACAGTGTCGGCGGTGGCGGCCGACAGCACGTATTGCTCCTCATGCATTTGATGCTCCTCGACATGCTCCGCCCGCACCGGCTTAAAAGTGCCGGGACCAACGTGCAGGGTCAGATGTCCGACGCTCACACCGCGCTCAACAATCCGCGCTATGGTCTCCTCCGTAAAATGCAGACCCGCCGTCGGCGCCGCCACCGCTCCCGGACGGTCTCCGTACACGGTCTGGTACCGTTCCGCGTCCACCCGCTCCGCCGGACGGCGGATATACGGCGGAAGCGGGATTTGCCCGCATTGATCGAGCAGGTGCAGAACATCGGTTCGGTCGAACTCAACTTCGAAGAAGGCATCAGGCAGCCTTTTTCCGACGGTCATAGTGGCAATGGCCGGGTTGCCGAACCGGACCTGGCAGCCTGCCTTCATCCGTCGACCCGGCTTCAGCAGAGCCCGCCAGCGGCCGGGGCTAAACTCCTCGCACAGGAGAGCTTCCACCCGGCCGCCACCTTCGGCGCGGTATCCCAGCAACCGCGCCGGAATCACCCGCGTGTTATTCATCACCAGGCAATCGCCGGGCCTGAAGTACCGGAGAATTTCGGGAAATCCATGGATGCAACAGCGCCCACTGCAACGGTCGACTGCCAGCAGGCGGCTGTCGGTGCGCTCCCGGGCCGGAGTCTGGGCGATCAGTTCCGGCGGAAGATAATAGTCGAATTGATCGATTCTCATTGACCAAGCTCGTGAATTAAGCAGGCTAGCCTGATTAATTCATGAACTTCGTAGCGAGCGGCGCCCGTGTGCGTGAGATCAGCAACTTGCGGCCGTAAACCGGTCGCGGCGTACCGGACGTACGGCAATGATCGGTGTCGGTTGCAAGTTGTTGATATTGCGTGCAATGGTGCCTCGCAGCAGATGGCTCATGAATTATTCAGGCTAGCGGCGGCGGTGCACCAGCCACCAGCCATAGGCGGTAAAGCCGACTGTGGGCAGGGCACCGGCAACGATTGGCGGCAGCAGTTGATGCTTGCCCAGAACCAGCGTCGCCTGACTGATCATAAAATACATCCCCATCAGAGCAATGGCGGTGGCGAAACCGCGCAAGGCACCGGCTCGGCCATGCCCCGTGCTCATGCCAACACCCAGCAGCGAAGCCATGATGCAGGAGAAAGGCAGAAGTAACCGATGCCAGGCAAGCGTTTGAAAAATCCGCCGTGTGCTAACTGCCGCCCCCTGCTCCCAGCGGAGGAAGGCGATGATTTCACGCAAATTCATTTTCTCCACCGGACTAAGACGAGTGGCAATGCCGCGCGGAGTTTCATCGAGCCTGCCGACCAATTGCCCGGCCATCTGCTCGCCCTCGAATTTACGCTCGCGCGCCGGCAATGAACTCTCCGGCTCATACTCAAAAAAATAACCGTCGGCAAATCGCCACTGACCATCGCTCCACAAGGCCTTTCGGGCTCGAAGCTCCCACTCCAGAGCCTGGTTGTCAGCACGATATTGCTTGATCGAAACTCCTTCCTGCTCGCCGGTGCGGCTGAAGTTTTCGAAGAACCAGTGGCGGTTCTCGCGGTGGTTGCGAAAGGCAAGACGAGCCTGATGCCATTCCGGACGCTCGCTTTCTCCGGTCAGAATCTGATGGCGAAGTTGCTCGGATTTTTCATTGTGATGAGGAATCAGCGACTCGTTGAGCCAGAACAAAACACCGCTGGCAACCAGGGCGACAAACCATATCGGCAGGCAAAACTGAAAAAGCGATATCCCGGAAGCCCGGACCGCCGTGATTTCATGATTCCGAGATAGATTGTTGAGCACATAGCTGACCGCCAGCAGAAGAGACATGGGCAGTACATGCACCAAATGAAGAATCTGGCGATGGAAAAAGTAACCGGCAATCTGCCAGCCGCCCGCTTCCGCGTCGAAAAAACCCGGCAGCCAGTCCAGTGCCTCGATAATCAGGAACAGCGAAGAAAAACCGAGCAGGCAGAAAAAAAGAACTACCAGATACTGTCGGCCAAGATACCCTAGGATAATCACCGACAGCCTAGCTTTTCCATCCCTCCCCGAACGCCGACTCAGCGCCGCGAAACCGGAGGGAGCCCGGGTTTCAGATGAATAACTGTTTTTCATTCGGCCATAACATAGCCCGAGTAGCAATGACCGCAACATATTCGTGATGGCTCCTACCAGGATTAATTGAATTCCCCCAGGTCCCGCAGTACAGTATATTCGTCCACAAACACTACCCTTCATCAGAATGGGGTGATCGAGCAAACTTTACAAAACAACCTGAAACCGGAGGGGTGGCTGAGTGGCCGAAGGCGGCGGTCTTGAAAACCGTTGGGGCGCAAGCCCCCGTGGGTTCGAATCCCACCCCCTCCGCCAGTTTCTTTGCCGCTTCGCCTTCTTCTTCGAGCCATATCCCATCCGTAGCGAACCGGCAATCCGTCCGGCCCAATGGTCGAGTCAGATACTCGACCTACGATTACCGCGCGAAGCGCTTTGGAGTGCCTGCCTGGACGTAGCGCGCAGACAGGCGTGCGAGTTCCCGCCGCTGTCAACCCCGGGACTCATCACGGACTCCCGGCACGAGTGAAAGTCTCGGACGCTGTCCTCCGACGCAACAACTTACGCCATTAACAAGTAAAAGCCAACCCCCCGTTTCCGAGCTTCGGAGACGGGGGTTTCGACGAAGGCCGGATCAGCCGGGAAGTCATCGACCAACTCAAACAAAACGCGGGGACAACGGGCCAGGGCGGAAGCTGATCAAGCGGCCGGCGGGGAGGGGGTTGCCATCGATGATGAAGACACGCCTTATCGAAAACTCTGCCGGATGCGCTGGGCGGCGTTGATAAAGCGGGTATACGAAGTTGATCCGTTGAAATGCCGCGAATGCGGCGGCACTATGGCCATTATATCCTTCATCGAAAAACGCGACCAGGCCGATGTCATTCAGAAGATATTGAAGCATTGCGGCCTCTGGGACCGCCCTGCCACTCGTGCTCCGCCGCAGAGTCAGCAACCTGCCGACGAGCAACCAACCTTTGACCTTGAATATGTCGACGAAGACGAATTCTTAATGGCTCTTTGAGATTGTCTCTCCAAGGCGGCTACAGGAAGACTGTGTGCCGATTCTTTACATTTCGCCTCGTTCATGCGTTC
>SLNM01000363.1 GCA_007133055.1 Lentisphaeria bacterium | reverse complement strand
TTCAACCGCCGTATGCCGGAGGAGATCAACCGGGTTCTGGTCGACCATCTCGGCAGTATGCTATTCGCACCAACCGAAGCGGCAATGCGCAACCTGGCCGGGGAAGGCATCGCCCCGGAAAAATGCCACCTGGTCGGAGATGTCATGTTCGATGCCGCCCTCGCCTTCGGCCAAAAAGCACGGCGGAAGTCGAAAATCCTCGAACAGCTCGGGCTGGCTCGGAAGGAATACGTACTGGCCACCGTACACCGGGCCGAAAACACCGATGACCAAAAACGCTTGCAGGCAATCATCGGCGGGCTCACCCGCATTGCCGCACAAAAAACCGTGGTCTGGCCGGTGCATCCGCGGATTCGCGAACTCCTGCAACAGCCGGAGATGCAACAACAATTGGGTGATCAAGTTCGCATGATCGAACCGGTCGGCTATTTGGATATGGTGATGCTGGAGCAAAACGCCGCCTTGATCGCGACCGATTCAGGCGGTGTCCAGAAAGAGGCGTTCTTTCATCGAATCCCCTGCGTAACCTTGCGCGAGGAAACCGAATGGACCGAGCTGGTTGACGCAGGCTGGAATCGTTTGGCGCCGCCGACCGACCCGGAACGCATCTGTGGAATCATGACGGAAGCACTGGACAGCTATGGTCGCGAGGTGCGACCATACGGGGACGGTCAGGCGGCGCGGCTGATCGTCGAACGCCTGCTCAAAATATAGCAGCAACCATAGAACCGGAACCTGTCCGGCCCATGGTCGAGTCAGATACTCGACCTACGGCATCCCCGTAGGGCCGGAATCCGTCCGGCCCAGTGGTCGAGTCAGATACTCGACCTACGCCAATGGTCGGCTCAGATAGCCGACCTACGAGATTTTTGTAGGGCCAAACCGTTACAAAACAAGAAAATTAATCATGCGCAATCTGATCATCATCGGAGCAGGCGGATTAGGCAAGGAGGCCGCCTGGACTGCCTTGGCAATGAACCGTGCCTACAGCGGACTTGACCGCTGGCAACTGCTCGGATTCGCCGACGACGATGCCAAGCTGCTTCAGCATCAAGTGTTTGATCTGCCGGTATTGGGCAGACCGGAGGAGATCGGAACAGAGAACGGACCGCTTTGGTTTCACTGTGCGATCGGCGACAATCAGCGACGCCGCAGCCTGGCCAAACGCTGTCTCCGCCTGAATTGGCGCCCGGCCACCTTGATCCATCCCAGTGTGATCAGGGCGAACAATATCGTCATTGGCGAAGGTGTCTACATCGGCGCGGGCACCATCATCAACCCCGACGTTCGGGTTGGAGACTTTGTCCTGATCAACCAACGGGTGGCAGTCGGGCATGACGCAACCTTGGAAGACTGGTGCCAGCTCAACCCCGGCGCTCAGATCAACGGCCAGTGTCAAGTGGGGCCGGGCGCCACAATCGGCTCCAATGCCTCACTGCATCCGGGAGTCAGGATTGGCGCCCATGCGGTCGTCGGCAGCAACTCGCAGGTGCTGCGCGATGTAACCCCCGACACCACCGTCAACGGAGTGCCGGCACATCCGATTTATAAAAAACGAAAATAAACAGCACATAGGAAATGGAAACATCATGAAAATCGAGTTGCAGGACTTTGTGGAAGCGTTCGCACGCGAATTGGAAATCGATCCCGCAAACATCCAGGCAGACACCAAACTGGACGACATACCGGAGTGGGACTCTCTGGGCATGGTGCGCTTTTTACTGGCCTGCGATGAAAAATTCGAAGTCGAACTGCCCGCAGCCGAAGCCAGCCAGGCCACCACCATTGCCGATCTCAAACAAAAAGTCGAGGGCGCCGCGAATTGAGAGGCCTTGTCCTAAATGTGGAATGTGGAACGTGGAACACATATTACATAAGTACGCGAAGAACGTAAAATGGATAAACGTCTGACCACTTATTCTAGAGAATTGCGAAATGTAGATTTCGTAGGGCGAGAATCCGTCTCGCCCATGCGAATCGAGCCAATTGTAGGTTGGGAATCCGTCCCGACCGGGCTCGATTCGCATGGTCGACTCGGATTGGCATTACGCTTCGCTTCATTGCCCCGCTGTCGCGGTGCCTATATCCCTGTCGGGATGTTGTCGACCTACGTTTGGCTCGATTCGCACATTTCGCAATTCCCTAGACCACTTATTCATGAAGGAGAATTAACCTCGCCATGCAAACATTTCTTCGCGGTTTCAAGATAACCGGAATCGCCACTGCCCTGCCCGCTTCAGTTTCCGAACTGCGCACGCTGGATGAAGTTTATGGCCAGGAGGAAGTGGAGCGCATCATCGCCAGCACCGGCATCGAGCGAGTTCGCACTGTACCGCCGGGAGTCTGCGCCTCCGACCTTTGCCAGGCCGCCGCGGAAAAACTGCTGGACGAACTGGCTCCGGACCGCAGCACCGTCGATGGCGTCCTTTTCCTTTCGCAGACCCCGGACTGGCCACTGCCCTCGACCGCCTGCGCTCTGCAAGACCGACTTGGTCTGAACCGAGAAACCGTGGCCATGGACATCATGTATGGCTGCTCAGCCTACATCTACGGCTTGTTCCAGGCCGGACTTCTGGTGCAGTCCGGGGTATGTCAGAAAGTCCTGGTCTGCGCGGGCGACGCAATCTCGCGCCTGGTCAATCCCCGGGACAAGGCAGTGCGCATGGTCTTTGGCGATGCCGGCAGCGCCACTTTGATCGAAAAGGATGAGTGCAATCCAGCCTGGCCCTTTATTCTGCGCACAGACGGCGGCGGTGGCAGGCACCTGATCGTACCCGCGGGCGGCGGAAGGCAGCCATGCTCACGGGAAACCGCCCAGGAAACGGAAAAGGAAAGCGGTAATTGGCGGGCGCCGGAAAATATTTACATGAACGGCATGGAAATCCTCAACTTCAGCCTGCGCGAAGTCCCACCCATAGTACGGGAAACTGCCGAAATGCAAGGCTGGACGGACGGTGAACTTGATCAGGGCGCGGTAATCCTTCATCAGGCCAATCGTTTCATGGTCGATTATCTGCGGCGAAAAATGCGCCTTGGCATCGATACGGTCCCGATTGCCGTAGCCGAAACCGGCAACACCGGTCCCGCCAGCATCCCCCTGACTTTGTCCCTGAGCAAAGACCGACTGCGCCAGCAGCAACGACTGGCGAAAACCCTGATGTGCGGCTTCGGCGCCGGCCTGTCATGGGGCGCCACCGCCGGAGACTTGTCAGCCACCATGATATTTCCACCGGTTGAGACCGGAAAAGTAACCGTTCACGGACTCGGTTGATCTCACCCTATAGGCAAGCTCAGCATGTTTGTGGGCTGAATGTTTCGGCTCACGATAGCGGGCGACTAGAGCGGATAACGATCCGCCTTCGCCCTTTCGCCTTCGCCCATCGGGACTACGGCGTAACATGTCGGGCTACGGACGGACATGGCAGAGCGCGCCCCAATCGTCCACCGAGATATTGCGGCTAAGCCACGACAATTTACCTTATTCCATACACTTAGAAACAAAAACAGGGATTTTTAGCGGCTTAGAACCCCGATTTTGGCGCGAAATCAGGGGTTTAAGCATGCAAACCAAGCAAATCCATCACGCCCGCGACTCCCTGACAATCGACGGCGCTGGCCTGGCGGTTCATGACGGCGCTTAGGGTTTGGTGCAGGGTGTCGGGCCAGAATTCGATTCCGACCAGGGCGGCCGCCAGTTGCCGCGCCCAACCCGGCGGCGATTTTTGGTTGTCGGAGATGGCCGCGGCGGTTTGCACGCGGCCATCGCAAACCGCCAGAGACCATTGTAT
>SLNM01000182.1 GCA_007133055.1 Lentisphaeria bacterium | reverse complement strand
TGGAGACGGCGGGCTCCGCCGTTGACCCCCCTGGAGACGGCGGGCTCCGCCGTTAATCACCGTCCGAGGCCGGACGGCTCCAGAGCTTTCCATCGAACAGAGAAAAACAGGGGATGCCGATTTCATCGGCATCCCCTGTACAGATTATTGTTTGAGTGTGAGTTCTAGTTCCTACCTAGAAATCATACCGGCTACCAACCGCAAAGCGGGTAGTGCCGCCACCGCCGCCGCCTGAGACATTGCGATGGTTGACTTCGCCAAAGACCCGGAAACCGCGGGTTATCCGATAGCTGGAGCCGAAGGACAACTGCATTTCATTGGGATTGCCACCCGCTCGGTTGGCGGCTCCGACATATCCGTACACATTCGTTCCCGGCAACCCCTGGCCTGCCAGGTCGTACCTGGCCACTGTGCCCAGGGTAGTGGCGTTGTTGTTCTGTGTTTCCGCCACAATTCCCCAGCTCAGCCCTTCGATCAGCGACAACCGAAGGCCGGCGCCGAATATAGGATTGCCCCCGCCAAAATTGTCATCGTCCTGGTTGACGGCAATGCCGAGTGTAACCTTGTCATGCAGAGGGATGCTTGCACCGGCCTGAACATTGAAGGCCTGATCGGTGCCGGCAGCCGTGTCTCGCTCCTGGTGCGTCATCATAATGCCGAAGGAAACACCGCCTATGCGGTTGTAGTATGCCAGATTGCGACCGGCATCATGGGTGTCTCCGAGAGAATAGTAATTCCAGACATTGCTCAGTCCGATGTCGCTGATGCCGCTTACGTGGTCATCGAATACACTTTCAAACTCACCGAAACGGACATCTCCGAAATCGCCTTTGACCCCGAAATAAGTTTCTCGCGGGGCAAATTGACCGGTCCGAAGGCTACCGTCGAAACGAGCTTCGAAGTTGCCGTAGGCACTCAGTTTTTGGTTTAAATTATGGTATCCCCTCAATCCCAGCCTGGACCCGTTATTCCTGAATCCTGTGTATCCCGTTTCGAAATTAAAGTCCACGCTCAATCTGCCGTAGAGATCGATCTTCGAGTTTTCATCCTCGTAAATCGTCGCCCCCCGAACCGTTACAATGCATCCCAACAAAACCACCGCCATCGCACTTAGAAGTTGCTTTTTCATCACCATCTTTTGTTCCTTTCTTTTTTGTTGTTAATTAACTTTACTATTTTTGTTGCCCTCCCGAACGGATTCCGGGTGAACAACAAGAGTAATTTCAGATCAGGAAGTGGGTATGCAAATGGCTTTCGGTTAGAACTTTATGAGAAATTCGATAGAATTGTGTAAGGCAGGTGTGTGTGCCCGGATTCAGGCATTAATCGCTGACGCTTGAAATGCGCAACCTAAAGGCTGAACTCAAACTTTCGCCGCTCCTACCGAGAGCCGGCTGATTGCAATGCACAGACATCGGGATACCTTAGTCTGAAGTCACACGAATACCGTTTGCAACCATAAGGAGACTTCAATATGCCGGAAATGAACATTGATCATCCATGGTACAATTCTGATCTCAGCGTGAAAGAACGGGTGGACGCCCTGGTTCAAGCGATGAGCCTGCGGGAGAAGATAGCGCAAATGCTGCATGAGGCGCCGCCGATACCGCGGCTGGGTATTCCCGCCTACAACTGGTGGAATGAATGTCTGCATGGCGTGGCCAGAGCGGGCCAGGCAACGGTCTTCCCGCAGGCCATCGGCATGGCGGCCGCTTTCAATGAAGAATTGATGCGCGATGTCGCCGACGCCATTGCCGACGAGGCTCGAGCCAAGCATCATCAGGCGGTCAGACAGGAAAACCGCGGCATCTATTTCGGCCTGACCTACTGGACTCCGAACCTCAACATTTTTCGCGACCCGCGCTGGGGGCGAGGCCAGGAAACCTATGGCGAGGACCCGTACTTGACCGCCCGTCTGGGGGTGGCTTTCTGCAAGGGGCTGCAAGGCAGTGATCCCAGCTATCTGAAGCTGGTGGCGACTCCCAAGCACTATGCCGTGCACAGCGGCCCGGAACCGAAACGGCATGAATTCAACGCCGTCGTAACCCAGCGGGACTTGCATGAAACCTATCTGCCGCATTTCAAGGCCTGCGTGCGGGAGGCTGGCGCCTGGTCGGTTATGGGCGCTTACAACCGCACGCTCGGCGAACCATGCTGCGGCTCCCCGACCTTGCTGCAAAAAATCCTGCGGGATGAGTGGGGATTCAAGGGGTATGTGGTTTCCGACTGCTGGGCGATCAAGGATTTCCATATGCACCACAAGATCACCAAAACCCCGGCGGAATCAGCTGCCATAGCGGTGAAAAACGGCTGCGATCTTAACTGCGGCGACATGTACAGGTCACTGCTGGACGCGGTTAATGAAGGATTGATCACGGAAGATGAGATCGATGTCTCGGTCAAGCGCTTGTTCGACGCGAGAATCCGGCTGGGGATGTTTGACCCGGATGAGAAAGTGCCTTACGCATCCATCCCGGTTCAGAAAGTGCGCTGCCCGGAGCACCTTGACCTGGCTCTGCGCATGGCCCGTGAATCAGTCGTGCTGCTTAAGAACAACGGGGTGCTGCCGCTTTCAAAAACTCTCAATTCACTTGCGGTGACCGGGCCCAATGCACACAACGATGTGGCGCTTTATGCCAACTACAACGGTTTTTCCCCGAAGATGATCACCCCGTTCGACGGCATTTTGTCGAGGCTGTCGCCCGGCTCTCAGATCAACCATTTCAAAGGTTGCCATCTTTATCTCGACGAGCCGGTCAACGACCCGGAAATCGACCGGCGTATCAAACCGGAAACCGAGGCAGTGATCGCGGTTCTCGGCAACACCACTGAGCTGGAAGGCGAGGAAGGCGGTGTGGCGCTGTCCGACGGCGGCGGAGACCGGGTCCGGATCGGCCTGCCCGGCAGACAGCTTGAATTTTTACAGCGCCTGCACACCAGGAAAAAACCGCTGGTGGTTGTTATTATGACCGGCAGCCCCATTGACCTGTCGGAGGTCGAACCTTTGGCCGACGCCATTATTCTGGGATGGTATCCGGGTGAGCAGGGCGGCAACGCCATTGCCGATGTGATCTTCGGCGACTACAATCCGGCCGGCCGACTGCCTTGCACCTTTGTCAAATCAATGGAGCAATTGCCACCGTTTGAAGACTATAACATGAAAGGGAGAACCTATCGGTTCATGGAGGAAGAGCCGCACTATAGATTCGGCTTCGGCTTGAGCTACACCAGATTCGAGTACCGCAACCTTGAAGTGTCGGGGTTCGCCCAGGCGGTAGCGGGACCGGTTGACGAGCAGTCGCGGACCGAGTGCAGGGTGGCCGTCGATGTCGTAAATGTCGGCGAGCGCGACGGCGACGAGGTTGTCCAGCTTTACATCAAGGACCAGGAGGCCAGTGTGCCGGTGCCGCGCCATCATTTGGAGGGGTTCAAGCGAATTCATCTCAGAGCAGGCGAAACCAGGAATGTTTCATTTCAGCTCAGACCGATTCAACTTGCCTGCTACAACGATGACGGCAGGCCGTATATCGAGCCGGGTGAATTCAGGATCAGTGTTGGCGGCGGCCAGCCGGACGATCCCGATGTCGGGGCGGTGCATACCACCTTGCAGGTGAAACAATAGGCCGCCCTAATGGCGTGAAGACGGCCGCGATTGGCTGTCTCGGTCGGACAGATCGGACAGATCGGACAGATCGGACAGATCGGACAGATCGGACAGATCGGACAGATCGGGCGGAGCGGGCGGAGCGGGCGGAGCGGGCGGAGCGGGCGGAGCGGGCGGAGCGGGCG
>SLNM01000376.1 GCA_007133055.1 Lentisphaeria bacterium | reverse complement strand
TTTGTGCCGGTCCCTGAGCGAGCTGGAGATGGACAGTCCGGTCAGCCATGCCGAGCTGCTCGGCATATGTCGCCGGCTACTGTCATCCAACCAACTGTCGGAGGGGCTGATATATTTGCAGATCAGCCGGGGGGCGGCCGACCGCGATTTTGTTTACCCCGCCTATGCCGACCCCACCATTGTTCTTTTCACGCAAGCCAGAAAAATCGTTGACAACCCGCTGGCGAAGACGGGCATGAAGATTGTCTCCGTCGAGGATTTACGCTGGCGGCGGCGGGACATCAAGACAGTCCAGTTACTCTACTCTTCAATGGCCAGGATGCGGGCGCGCCGGGCCGGCGCCGACGATGCCTGGATGGTCGAGGACGGACTGGTTACCGAGGGAACCGCCAGCAATGCCTACATTGTCAGGGACGGCCGCATTATCACCCGTCCGATCGGCCGCGATATTCTTTCCGGAGTCACCCGTGCGGCGGTTATCGAGGCCGCCCGCCAATCGCGGATTGAGTTCGAAGAACGAGCCTTCTCCCTGGCCGAGGCGAAGGCGGCGGAGGAAGCATTCATAACCGCGTCGACCAATTTCGTCATGCCCGTCGTACGGATAGACAACGCGCCCGTAGGCGACGGCCGGCCCGGTCCGATGGTCACCGGACTACGGCGATTATATATCGAGCGCATGCGCGAAACCGCCATTTGAATCATATCAACCGGCCCGACTTTCGAAGAAATTCGGGCTAAAACAAAATTTTCGGCAAATTTTGTGTCATGGACTCCGGCGAGCTCACCGCCGACAACCGCCGGCTTCTGCGGAGACGCGGCTTCAAGTTCACGGTCAACAACATGCGTTCCGGCAGAAAGAAGTGGGCGGAGGACTTTGTTTTTGCAACCGGGAAATAGCGAACTATCTTGTCGCCTACCAGCCGAAACGGCGTCGGTTATCCAAACCTCGCTTTTTTGAGTGAACAAGAACCGCATCACAGGGGTTTTCCCATGCTCCAATCCAACATGTTCTCCGAATCCGTAGCAGCCAGCCTGAGTCGTTCCAAAATAGTCGCTGTCCTGGTTATTGACGATGCGGCGGCCGGGCCGCCCTTGGCAAAAGCCTTGCTCGAGGGCGGCATTGACATTATGGAACTTACTCTGCGTACCCCCGCCGCCCTGCCGGCGCTGGCCGAAATCAAGCGCCGTGTGCCCGAAATGGTTGCGGGCATCGGCACGGTTCTGACCCCCGAACAAGTGGCCGAGACCAAGGCCGCAGGCGCCGAATTCGCGGTCGCACCCGGGTTCAATCCCAGAGTTCTTGCCGCCGCCAGACAGCATGATCTGCCGTTCGCACCGGGGGTCTGCACACCATCGGAAATAGAAGGGGCGCTCGAGACCGGCTGCCGAGTTCTCAAATTCTTCCCGGCCGAAACCAGCGGAGGCATCCGGGCACTGCGCTCCATGACCGCCCCCTACGCCCACCTCAACCTGAAGTTTATGCCACTGGGCGGACTTAACGCCGACAACTTCGTCGCCTACCTGAAAGACCCCGCCGTCATCGCAGTCGGTGGCTCGTGGCTGGCCAAACGCGATGAAATACGACGCTGTGACTGGGCGGCCATCACCGCCAAGGCAAGACAGGCGCGCCAAGCCATCGATGCCATGGCAGACACTGCGGATTAGACTCAGCCTGATTAATTCATGCGAATTCGGCCATGAGTCATTTGTGAGGGCTGAGGGCTGAAAGCTGAAACCTGAGTGAGGGGGGCGTTGTTAACAGTTAATTGCAAATGGCGCGTTCCGGGGTTCAGAGGTTCCGAAGAATCCCGACATTTTGTTAATCAATTTGAGGTGCCCTTTCAGGGCACAATCATTTTTCTATAATGCCTACCCAGGGTTGCGCTGTCGCTTAACCCTGGGCTACGATGACAACGCCCCTTTGGGGCAAAATCTCCCGAAGGGATGAACACCTGCGGAAGAATTAAGCACGACCAACTGAAGAGCTTAATCCTTCCGCCATGATAAGTGTCGATTAGTGCAGATTAGTGGTTCAAAATGCAGCCTTTTTTCGTGGCTCTTCGTGTCCAGCCACTTGTAAGCTACATGGTCGAATTCGCATGAATTATTCAGGCTAGCCGGCTCAGGATGGTCTTATCGGAATCTTTTATAGTCAATATTATATTTTTTTATTTTGTACTGAATAATTCGGTTGGTCATGCCCAGTTGCCTGGCGGCTTTGGTTTGATTTCCGCCGGTGTCCTTCAGGGCGTCGCAGATCAGCTCGCTTTCATAGTTTTGCACCATGGCCTGGAATTGGTCCTGCGGTTCCTGTTCCTCGGCGTACCGCTGCATTTGCAGGGACGGCGGCAGGTGGTGTCCGTGAATGACATTGTCATCGACCAAGAGCACGGCTCGCTCGATGACATTCTCCAGTTCGCGCACGTTGCCGGGCCAGTGGTAGGCGGTCAGCATGTCGATCGCCGGTGTGTCAAGGCGGATGATTTCCTTGTTCATTTCACGTGCGAAGAACTGTACGAAGTGGTCGGTCAGGAGCATAATATCGGCTTTGCCTCTTTCCCGGAGCGAGGGCATTCTAATCGGGAACACGTTTAGCCGATAGAACAGGTCGGCTCGGAAGAGATTTTTTTCGACCAATTCCTCGAGGTTGCGGTTGGTGGCGGCGATGACGCGTGCCTGGCAGTGCATGGTCCGCGAGCCGCCGATTCTTTCGAACTCCTTTTTTTGCAGGACTCGGAGCAGTCGATTTTGGATGGCCGGGTTCAGCTCCCCGATTTCATCGAGGAAGACCGTGCCGCTGCCGGCTCTTTCGATCACTCCCACGCGTTGCTGCACAGCTCCGGTGAAGGCTCCTTTTTCGTGTCCGAACAGCTCGCTTTCAATGAGATTCTCGGGAATGGCGCCGCAATTTATTTCCACCATTGGCTGTCCGGCTCGCGGGCTGAGGGCATGTATCACTTCCGCCGCCACCCCCTTGCCGGTTCCGGTTTCGCCGGTGAGCAGCACCGTGGTATTGGCGGCGGCTACCCGGGCCAGCATCTTCTGCACTTCCAAAACGGCGTTTGACTTGCCGATGATACGCTCGAAGGCACCGCCGGGCCGGCGTGCCCTTTGAAAGATTTCCAGTTGCTCCTCGAGTCGGCGTCGCTGCACGAATGGCGCCAGCAAACTGCCTACCGCATGCAGGAAGGCGGTTTCACGCTCCGGCTCGGCTATCATCCGCCTTTGCTTGTCGGCTGAAATTGTGCCGATAATCGTATCCTGATACTTAATCGGCACGCAGAAGAAGGAGTTTTGTGAAAGCTCAATGTTAGCCCTCAGGCCGGAGCGGTCGAGAAATTTACTTTCCCGGCTCAAGTCGGGAACATAGATTGGTTCGCCGGAAACAAAGACCTGCCCGGTCACTCCCTCTCCCTGGCGATAGCGCATGCGGTCGGACTTATGAGCGGGTACGTCCTTGCTGGTCAGAAATGCCTGCACCTCGCTGCCGTCCTGGCTCATCAGGGTAATCACCCCGCGCCGCCACTGGCAGTCGCGGGTCATCCAGTCCAGCACTGAACTGAGAGCCCGGTTCTGATCCTTGGCGGTGGCCAAATGACTGGCAACTCGATATAGAAAAACCAGTTGTTCATAGGAAAATGCAATCTTTTCGTTGGCCATGATTAATTGTCCTTCCTTATGATGACCCCGAATCCGTGATTAAATTAGCGAAAAGTATTTTGGTTCCTTTTCAGGTTTCAGGTTTCGGGTTTCGGGTTTCGGGCCATCCAGAGGGGCGCAGCGCACTTTC
>SLNM01000214.1 GCA_007133055.1 Lentisphaeria bacterium | reverse complement strand
TTTAATTCTCATTGTTTCCCCTTTAAATATGATATTGCGGCTTCATCATAGCTCCGGGCCTGCCTCAGCCCCGGCACCCATACGGCACCTATAACTGGGCCAGCAGGATGAAGGTGCCGCCGTTCTCCTGATCGTGAAAGATCAGCAGGCCGTCATGATCAACAGCCACCTCCAACTGCTCGACCGTTGACAACTGCGAATCGATCACAGTCTCGCTGAAAGCGGCGGTCATAGTGGGAACTCCCACCTCGGACGGCTGTCTTTCAACAATGGTTCTGGCTGGGTCGGGGGCAGGGCGGTCGAGTCGGCGGCTGACCATAGTATAGGCGGCAAACAGCACCATGGCCAGCGCCGCCACGGTTGAAAAAGTCAATCGCGGCCGCCAGCGGCTCCAAATGTTTTGTTCGGCCTGGCTCTGTTCCGGCCGATCCTGGCTAAGCAACGAGGCGCGGGCTCGAAATGTACTCCAGAAACGCTCGCGCTCCGAAATAGGCGGCAAGCTGTTGCATTGCCGGAGCAAATTGGACAGTTTGTCGCTCTTCTGCGATAGGTGCTCATGTTTGTTGTTCATCGTACATCTCCTGCAGTATTCCGCGCAGCTTGCGTTTGCCGTAGAACAGGCGTGACATAACCGTTCCTACTCCGACGCCGGTGGCGGCGGCAATCTCCCGGTAGCTCAGGCCATCGACCTCGCGCATCACCACGGCAACCCTTTGTTCCTCGCTCAATTGAGCCATGGCCTGCTGGATCAGGCTCTGCGTTTCCCGGTCTACGGCCTGGCTGGCCGGATTGGCGCCGTCGGCGGCGGGGTCGGCCAGTTGCTCCAGGGCATTGTCCCCCTGGTCGTCGGTTACCGTCACTTCCCGGGCCGTGCGCCGGTCGGCGCGACGACAAAAGTCAAGCGCGCAATTACGGGCAATCTTTGCCAGCCATGTTTTCAGAGAGGACTGACGGTGAAAGCCGGGCAAGGCCTTCCAAGCCTTTAAAAAAGTTTCCATCACCACATCCTCGCCATCGTTGACGCCCGTCAGGCGGCAGGCAATCGCATAAACAAATCGACGCTGTTGCTCGAACAATTCGGCAAATGCCTCGATGTCGCCTGCCTGCGCCCGCTCCAGCAGGCGATGCGCGGATTCAGCCTCGGTCATCACGGTATCGGCCTCGAACTAAGGGGCGGCGGCAATATACTTGATTCGAAGAGCCGATGACAGATACAGACCCTTCAAGACTATCGACGCCGGTCAATGAGGTTTTATTCAATTGTACTATACCGTGCGTCACTGAACGGTGCAAGATGGCATTATGACAATTCCCGGTTATTTTCAGGGGCATGAAACAACCACGTCAAAAGAAACGTCCCGGAAGTATGTTGAAAGTCTGTTTGCTCGGCGCCGTCGCGGCACTGCTGACGGTCCTTATCGACCAGGCCAGCAAATGGTGGGCCATAAGCTTTCTGGCTGGGCCGCCCCGAACGGAAATCGAGGTGGTTCCCGGTTTTCTGCGCCTGGCCTACACCACCAATCCGGGTGCCGCCTGGGGCTTGTTTGCCGAGCATACCTTTTGGCTGGCCATTGTTTCCCTGGTGGTTGTAGCCATTTTACTGTGGCGTTTCCCCGCCATGACCGACGGATGGCCGGAGCGCGGATTGGGACTGGGGCTGCTGATCGGCGGCGTAGTCGGCAATCTGGTCGACCGAATTAAGCTGGGGGCGGTAGTCGATTTCATCGATGTCAACCTTCACTTCTATGACTGGCCAATCTTCAATGTCGCCGATTCCGCCATCAGTGTCGGCATCGTCATTTATCTGATATCGGTGGTGCTGCGCAAAGAAGCTGTATGAAAAAGTATGATTGCCGTAACATCGCCATCCTCGGGCCGACCGGCTCGGGTAAGACGGCGGTCGCCCATGAACTGGCGGCAAGGATGAACGCGGCGATTGTCTCCTGCGATTCAATGCAGGTTTACCGCGGCCTGAACATCGGCTCGGACAAACCCGCGCCCGCCGATTTGCAAAGATTCAACTACCACCTGATCGACATGCTGGAGATGACTGAATCATGGAACCTTGACCGTTTTCTTCGCCAGGCCAGGCCTTTAATTAAAAGCTTGAATCATCGGGGTAAATCGGTGCTGCTGGTCGGCGGTACCGGACTGTACGCCAAGGCGTTGATTTACCATTATCAATTGCCGGCGGCGGACTCGGCAATATACCGGGAAATTTTTGCCAGAACCACAACCGCCGAGGGCAGGGCGGAGCTGCACGAAGAAGTACTGGCGGGGGAGGGGGGCAATGTCCCGCCCGATTTGCTGCGAAACCCCCGCCGCCTGGCCCGGGCGGTCGAAATAGTGCGGCTGCAAGGACGATTGCCGGAAAACTTCGTGGAAATCGACGCCGGCCGGGAATCGACCGGTTTTGACCGGTTCTCCCAGTTTATTATCATGCCGCCCGACCGGGAGTTGCGCCAGGCGATTGCCCGCCGGACCCGGCAGATGATCGAACGAGGCTGGATCGAGGAGACCAGAGCATTGCTTGATGGCGGATTGCAGCAGTCTCCGACCGCCCGCCAGGTGCTGGGCTACAGCTTGGTGGCGGCCTGGCTGCGGGGTGAAGTCGATTCGCTGGAAGAACTGGCGCGGCGGATCGAACAGCGCACCTGGCAGTATGCCCGCCGTCAGCGCACCTGGTTCCGCCGGCAGCATCCCGGCGCCTGTCTGCTGACCCTGCGGCCAGGGGTAGGCCGAAATAGAGTTGCGGATGCCATAGCCAGTGTTGTAGAAGGCGGCTGACCTTGCCATAATACTTGTAAGGCAATAACCATGAACAAAACCGACCAGCAAGCGCGTATCTTCAAAGTGCTTTCCACGCCCTCCCGAGTGCGCATAATCGAGTTGCTGAAAGATCGCTCCTTGTGCGTCAACGCCCTGGCTCGATCTTTGTCGATCACCCCGGCGGCGGTTTCCCAGCACCTGCGGGTGCTGCGGTGAAATCGCGGAACACCCCTGTGTCGAGACTGCGGGTTGTGAGCAACCGCAAAAACTCAAGGGCACACCGGACGAATGTTCGCCGGAACAGATTCGCGAGTGCCACGGCGACGCGGACTCCCACCCCTGCGTCGAGACGGCGGGCTGCGAGTATCCCGAACGGCTCCAGGGCAAGCCGGGCGAGTGTTCGCAGGAACAGATTCGCATATGTCACGGGGAAACGGCCGTACATCCGTGCGAATAGAAACAGAGACAGAATATCCAGAGAACTCTCAACCCGAATTACCTGACTACTACGCTACGGTTGCCGATGACATCGTCACGTTCTGCGGCGACGAGGGAGGCCGTGTCTGGATCGATCTGGGCTCCGGTCCGGGTGGTCTTGGACTGGCCTTGCTGGAGAAGATTCCCGATAGCGTGATGTCGTTTATTGACCCGAAGCCCGATGCTTTGCGCCGAACGCTAGACGTTGCAAAAGAACGCGGCATCCTCTCTAGGGCGATAGCGGTTGTCGGCTTCGCCGAGGCGTTACCGCTGCCCGACGAATCGGTCGATGTGATTGTAAGCCGGGGTTCGTTCTACTTCTGGCAGGATCGCGCTCAGGGCTTGCGGGAGGCCTGGCGCGTTCTGCGCCCCGGTGGCCGGGCCATGATCGGGGGCGGATTGGGCACCGGGTATCCCGACTGGGCGCGCCGGGAGTTCATCCGACGTCAGCGCCAATCGCAAGCACGTAAAGGCCCGGATGCAATGAGTGAATTCCGCGAGGCACGCAGCCCCGACACTTTTCGCCGTCTTGCCGTGGAAGCCG
>SLNM01000382.1 GCA_007133055.1 Lentisphaeria bacterium | reverse complement strand
GTATCCATAGTAGGCCTTTGCCGTCCCGGCGGTCTCCCGGTGCGCCAACGTTAATTGCCATGTTGTCCACCGGAGTCAATGGTGCCTCGAAACTAAGCCTTCCCCAGGCGGTCTGTCGATGCCGGGAAACAAAGGCAAAGGATCCCTGTAAGGCAAATGCGCAATCGCACGGGGCGCTGGCCTCGGGGAAAAAAACAATCCCGCCCGCGGCGATCGTATTGATCCAGCAGCCCGGTCGCTGACCACCGAACTGAACCGTGCCTTCATTGGCGGCGACATCATAATAGCCAAGGGGACGAGACCGAAAAAATATTGTATTGGCCGAAGCCGACGGCGGCGGGCAATGACCGTAGCCACGCTGAATATCCCATAGTTCGGTGCGACCGGTCAATTGGTGAACCCGGGTTTTTTGCTCACCCGTCCGCAGATGATGGGCCCAGGGATGAGCGTAGATATAGTCGCCCATGATCAGTGGGCGCCACTGATAGCCCCTGAAACCAGACCACAGCATATCACCAGTTTTCGCGCACAGCGCGAGCAGGCTGCGACGGCTGAAGCGACCGGCGTTCCATTCCCGATGAAAATGCCCATTCCACGGTGACCCAGCAAGAACCACGACTCCGTCGCTGGTCATTACGGAAACCTCTCCACCAGAAGGGTCGATACGACAATCTGTCAAGTCGAATATTCGGTTCCAGTGCGGCTCCCCGGATTTCACATCAATGGCGACAATTCGCCGCACGTCGCGCGGGATTGGTTGACCGCGACGATCAAGCAGGGGCTCAATATCCTCGTCCTCAATTGCTTGCGCCTCCTTAAACTGGGCAATGGCACGTTCTCGCTCCGCTTCAGTTACGCTGCGGTCAACAAAGACCACCGCATCGCCATGAACCGCAATGGCAGTCTGTACAATTCCTTCACCCTCACGAAGCCAGCGCAACTCACCTTTCTCAATGTCAATCGCAAAAACAGCTTCGCTCACATGCCCGGTCACCTCCGGCCAATGGCGGGGAGCCGCATCCGTTTCGCTGCGGCTACCAAACAAAGTGCCATCCTTGACCGCCAGCCAGCCCCAGCGCCGCGGTTCGCCGTCCTCGCGCAGGGGCACCTTGTAACTCTGCAAAAGTTCTCCCGTGGCAGGATCAAGACGATGACATTCGCGCTCGCCCAGAACAAAAAGGCCATCCGTGGAAAGAGCCATGCTGCCGCCGGCGTGCCTTAATACCGGTAAATTCCCCCGCACGGCGCGATGATCATCCCGACGCCACAGCTTCGTGCCGTTGTAGGCGTCATAGGCAACCAGCTTCTCGGCCCCCTCGACAAACAGCCGCCCGGCGGCGGCAAGCGGGGCCATGCTGTTACCCTGATGCCCGCGTGGCCCCGGATCCCCGAACCACAGAACGCCAAACGGAGTGTTCGTCAGCCGATCATCGCTGCTGCCCCTGTTTCCCGCATCGGCATAGAGATGAGTCCACTCCCCGGCTCCCGCCAGAGAACCGCGGGTCACCTGTGTCCAGACTGCATCACGAACAACCGCCACTTCCGTTTCCGGCGAATTTTCAAGCCAGGCCGCCATGGCGTTATCCGGCTGGTTGACATAGGCCACTCCCCCTTCCGGACGCAATACCCGGAGCAAGTCTTCCGGCGCAATGCCGGCATTCTCTGCGTCGACCGTCCGCCGGCAGACGATAAGATTGGCGAAATACGGAGGAAAGCGGAATAACCCGCCATCCCCGTGCTCGACATTTACGCGCACGCCGTAGATTCCCGCCTCGGTCAACGCCTGACGGGCCCGGGCCGCGGTCTCGATATCCGGTTCAATCGTATAAATCCGCAGATCAGTCCGACGGGCCAAAGCCCATGCCAGTCGGCCTTCATCGCTGTTTAACAGCAATGCAAAGCCAAGGTTGATGTCAGTCTCATGAATTATCCGTTCGGCGAGGGCAACATTACTTTGCAGCCTATGATCGTTCTCATAGGGGGTTTCCAGTACAGTCGGCCCGACCTCGGCCACTTCTTCCGCAGCGGTATCGGCTCGCCCGAAAGAATAGACTGCGCCGGTGGTAGTGCTGACCAGCAACCGGCCGTCGGCGACCGCCAGTCCGCCGGCGGTTCCACAGACTCGATTACGCCATAGTTCACGGCCAGTTGCGGCATGAAAAGCCAATACCTCCTCCCTGCCGCCGACATACAAAGTGTTGCCTGCCAAAATCAAAGCATCGTCGGCCTCGCAGGCTGCCCTCCAAATCCCCAGCCTGTTCACTGTCTCGTCGCGTTCCTGCTGCGCTTCCTTGACTAGGTCCGCCCTCGGTTTATGCCTGGCCAGCTCTTGTTCGGTTTGAATTCGACGGTGATGGTCCGGCTCCATCTCCGCCAAAGCGTCTCGCGCTGCCTGATAACGGTTAAGAGCATTGCGATTCTCTCTGGTGGTTTCCCGCAAATTTTCCACCGCACCGGCAACTTCGATCATATGTTCCAGCGGTAACGCCAGCAACTCCTTGTCGGCAATTATATAAGCCATCTCATCGGCAACCACCACCCGATGCCCCTTGAACCATCCCATCACCTTTGGACCATATATCGGCTTACCCCATCTGTCTCTCCCCACGCTGGCCAGATCATGGACATTAAGCTGGCCGGTTCCAGTGAACAACCAATCACCGGCTAACATCGCGTATGAGCCGCCGGAATGGCCGGCGCCTCCTGGTATCTCATATTTTTTTTCGCCGTTCGATTGGTCAAATACGACCGGGGCAATTCGCCCCGAGGGCATGATCAATTCGTCCGAGGACGCTAACAAATAACCTTGCGGGGAAATATTGGCTCTGCCTGCGTCACCATAGCGGTCGTTGACCCACTGCAATGCACCCGTCTCTGCGCATACTGCATATAGCATCAACCCTTCGGCGGCAAACAGACCAGCCCCGAAATAGGCCACTCCGTCTTCGACCACCACACCGGTTCGGATTGGCCATAGGGAAGTCATCCGACCGTGGCCAACAACCCGGTCGGGAGTCGGCGCGGCGCGAAAAGTCCAGATCTCCTCGCCGGTTGCGGTGTCAAGGCAGTAAACCATGCCATCGTCGGCACCGAAATAAACACGTCCCTCGATCACACTCGGAGCCAGCCGGGGTGCCGCCCCGGTGTGGAAACTCCAGCGCACCTGACCGGTGGCGGCATCAAGTGCCAGCAGACGATTCTCTCCGGAAGCAGCGAAATAGACCATTCCGTCCACTGCGGCAACGTGGTACGCCTGGTCGTAGGAAACCTTAAGCCGGCGCTCCAGGCCGGGGCCGGCATAGGCCCGGTTAATGACCCCGTGTGCAGGCTCAGCCCATCCACGAGCAGGCGGGTTGCCGGTTTTGAACACCCAGTGTGCCGACAGTGGCGGCGCCAGCTCCTGAGAGGTCACTCCGCTGCGGGCAGAGTCATGCTGATATGTGGGCCAGCTCTGACCCCGGGCAGAGGCCACCGCCTGTAGTATCGCCAGCATCGCCAACGCTGCCAGCCCTGGAAGGGACAACCCGCTTTCCCTCCTGTCAAACACGGTCTTCAATATTGATTTTTTCATGTTTATTCTTTTTAGTTCCTTTTCACTTTGAGTGGGTAGCTTGCTTCAATTCACAGTCAGAAATGATGCATTGCTCGTGACAGAGTTCGGGTTTCGGGTTTCAGGTTTCGGGTTTCGGGTTTCAGGCCATCCAGAGGGGCACAGCGCACTTTCTGATCCGTACGCGACGTGGTCTTCCTCTACATGCCAACGCCGGTCGCTGACCGGAATTTTCTTTTCGAGCGTCTTCTC
>SLNM01000175.1 GCA_007133055.1 Lentisphaeria bacterium | reverse complement strand
GCCCATCCGCACTTCCAGCGGTTTCTTGGTGTAGGACTTTTGCGGGAACACCTTGATCCAGACCTTGCCCCGCCGTTTCATATGACGGGTGACCGCGGTTCGGGCGGCCTCGATCTGCTGGGCGGTCAGAAAACCGCGCTCCAAAGCCTGCAATCCAAACTCGCCGAAGTCAAGTTTATTGTTTCGACCTGCGAGCCCGGTGTTGCGGCCGCGCTGAATTTTTCGATACTTTACGCGTTTTGGCATCAGGGGCATTTTGCGATTTCTCCATAATTTCCTGATTGGGCCTGCATATCCAAACTTTCACGCCTATGGTTCCGGCCAGCGTCTGAGCTTCGGCCAAGCCGTAGTCAATGTTTTCCCGCAGAGTATGCAGGGGAATCTTACCCTCCTTGTACTGCTCGGTGCGAGCCAGCTCGGCACCGCCCAGGCGACCGGCGCAGCGAATGCGAATCCCCTGGGCGCCGGCGTCCATGGTGGTTTGCATCGTTCGTTTCATAGCCCGCCGAAAACCAATCCGGCGCTCGAGCTGCTGGGCCACGTTGGCGGCCACCAAGACCGCCTCCAGCTCAGGACGCTTGATCTCGACAATGTCAAGATAGACCTCCTTGCCGGAGCACATGGCCGAAATCTGCGCCTTCAAATCGTCGACCTGCGACCCGCGCCGACCAATGACAATGCCTGGCCGCGCAGTCGAGACTGTGACCCGCAGCCGATTGGCGAACCGCTCGATCGACACTCTCGAAACCGCCGCCGCCGCCAGTTGCCGGTGGACAAACTTGCGAATCTCCAGGTCTTCCTTGAGAAGACCGCCGAACTCGGCTTTTTTGGCAAACCACAGCGACTGCCAGTCTTTGGTCACCGCCAGGCGAAAACCGATTGGATTTACTTTTTGGCCCACAATATTCTCCCTGGTTAATCCGACTTCTTCACTCCTGCGTCCGGAGTCAGGCCGACTCGTCGGTCAGCGTAATTTTAATATGACTGGTACGTTTTCGAATACGCCCGGCCATGCCGCGCGCCCTGGGACGGAAGCGACGCATGGTCGGCCCCTCGCCCACCACCGCCTCCTTGACCATAAGTTTCCGAGGATCCACTGACTGCTCGTCCCCCCCGCCGGCATTGGCAATCGCCGACTTCAGGGTTTTGGCCGCCAGCCGCGCCGCCTTGCGCGGCATCAACTCCAAAGTGGCCAGCGATTCGAGCGCCGGACGCCCCTGAATCAAACGAACCACCTGGCGGGCTTTAAACGCGGAAATCCGCAGATATTTACTCGTTGCTTGCGCTTCCATGATTTTTTTCCTGCTTCTTGACTCCGGGCCTGTTCCGTCTATTTGGATTCCTGTTCAACTCTCATTCCCGGTACCAACCTCGACAAATCTCCCCGCACAGGTATGGCCGCGCTGATACCGGCGCGAATTTCCACAACCCTGAGTGTAACCAAGGGGACTCCTTCCTCGTCGACCACTCGCCATGTCGAGCCTAGGCGGACATAATCGTCCTCGCCCGCGCTTAGAATGACGACTTGGAGCGCCTCCTCGACCTTTAAAACGCGAGCCTCTTCCGAGCCCCGCATCGGATCGCCGCCTCGCCAAGCAACTATCGACGGCATACGCTCCATACGAGCGGCAGTTTCCTGCAAACTGCCATATTTTCGCTCTATTTCCCGGCGCAGCGCCTGACTCGGCTGCATCACCGACAATACGGTCTGCAGATAATCTCCGAATTCATGCACCTGCCGATACAGAATCTCGTGCTGCTGCCGAACCTCCCTCAACGCCTGCAGGGCGGCCGCCTGCCTTTGCTCGGCCGACCGTTCGCGATCCCTCCCCAGCAAATTGGCGGCCTGCAAACGCAATTCCGTCAATTCATCCAGCAGCGCCTTGTTCTCAAGATACAGCTCGGCGTACAAACGCCGAACCCTCTCCAACTGCCGCTGGCTTTCCGCCAGTTGGCTGCGCAGTTCATCCTGATCCTCCGGCAACTGAGTGCCTGGTTCGGACGGCGCCGGGGCAGGCCTTTCAGCCGGCTCCCTGTTTTCGGCCCGGGAAAGGGGCGAAAAAGACCAAATTGAGAACGCGGCGCATAAAATAATCACGACTTTGGCACTTGTCCAGTGCAACCGCCGTTTTTTTTTGAAATTGGTCATTATTCCAGGCTGTCGAACTTGCAACCTTGCTTTGTCAGACCCCGCTGTAGGCGTTAAATCCGCCATCGACCGGAATCACCGTGCCCGTAACGAAGCCGGCGCCCTGGTCGGAAACCAGCCAGAGCAGCGGCCCGACCAGTTCCTCGGCCGCGCCGAAGCGCCCCATCGGTGTCTGCGAGACAATCTTCTCCGCCCGCGCCGTAAGGGAACCGTCGTCATTGGTCAGCAAGGCACGGTTCTGCTCGGTCAGAAAGAATCCAGGCGCCAGAGCGTTGACCCGAATACCAACCCGGCTCATGTGAACCGCCAGCCACTGCGTGAAGTTGCTGACCGCAGCCTTGGCTCCGCTGTAGGCGGGAATCTTGGTCAGCGGGCAAAAAGCGTTCATCGACGAAATATTGACAATGGTCCCCGCCCCGCTTTCCGCCATGCCGCGGGCAAACACCTGGGTCGGCAGCAGAGTGCCCAGAAAATTCAGATTGAAAACAAACTGCACGCCCTCGGCGTCCAGGTCGAAAAATGTTATCAGCTCCTGACCCGCCGAAGCCTGCAAGTCGGCGGCCGTCAGAAATTCATTCGAGGTTGTGCCTTTGGGATGATTTCCGCCCGCGCCGTTGATCAGAATCCGGCACTGCCCCAAACGGCGGCGCACCTCCTGTTCAGCCGCCTCCAGACTATCCATTTCGAGAACATTGGCGGCCAGTCCCACCGCCTCGCCGCCCTGGCGGCAAATATGGTCGGAAACCTGCCGCGCCGCATCCTCGCGCAAATCCAGAACCGCCACTTTGGCACCGCAGGCAGCCAGTGCCTCGGCCATGACACGGCAGAGAATCCCGCCGCCACCGGTAACCACCGCCACCTGACCCTGCAAGTCAACTTGAAAAGGAAGCTTCATTGGCTGAAAAAAATCCCCGACTTCATGATTAAGCTCGCTCAAAGGAATAGAATGTAGCATGACTTTCCGATATTCCCAGTGCTCCGGACTTGCAACTCTAACAATAAACATTACTGTTAAAACCTGAACTGAGATTTTGGCCGGGGGAACCGTCATGAAAACGAAAAAAAAGACCAGCCGAAACACCCGCCAGCAACAGGCGGTCCTAAGGGAGCTGCGTCGGGTGGACACGCATCCGACGGCGGATGAGTTGTTCCTCAGAGTTCGCAGAGCTATGCCGCGAATCAGTCTGGCCACAGTCTATCGCAACCTGACCAAGCTGGCGGAGAAAGGTCAGGTGACGGTTCTGGACGCCGCCGCCGGGCAGCGTCGCTACGATGGCAATCACGCCAACCATCTGCATGTTCGCTGCCGCGACTGCGACCGGGTGGCCGATGCCACCGCCGCCGTTCCGTTTGAACAGGCCATTGAACCGTTGTCAAAACTGAAAGACCCGGCAAGCTTCAAGGTAGAGGGATGCAAAGTGGAACTGATCGGACTGTGCCAAAGCTGCCAGACCCGATAATCGGAATGGAACCAACAAAAAAAAGGAACATGACTATGAAGATTCAAGGAACTCAAACCGAAAAGAACGTCCTGGCCGCCTTTGCGGGAGAATCGCAGGCCCGCAACCGCTACACCTATTTCGCCAGTATAGCGAAAAAAGAGGGTTATGCTCAAATCGCCAGCGTCTTCGAGGAGACCGCCGACCAGGAAAAGGAGCACGCCAAGCG
>SLNM01000091.1 GCA_007133055.1 Lentisphaeria bacterium | reverse complement strand
TGCGCACGATATGATCCAGCGCTCCCATGGTCTCCTCCAGCGGGGTTTCAGGGTCCGGACGGTGATGGTAAAAGATGTCGACATAGTCCAGCCCCATTCTTTGCAGGCTCTGGTCGAGACTGGCCACCAGATATTTCCGCGAGCCGAAATCACCGTATGGTCCCGGCCACATGTTGTAGCCGGCCTTGGAGGAGATGATCAGCTCGTCGCGACAGGGACGCAAGTCCATATCCATTATCAGGCCGAAGGTTTTTTCCGCCGATCCCGGCGGCGGCCCGTAGTTGTTGGCCAGGTCGAAATGGGTTACGCCCAGGTCAAAGGCGCGGCGCAGCATGGCGCGGCTGTTTTCAAAAGGCTCCAGGCCGCCGAAGTTCTGCCAGAGTCCGAGCGAGATTGCCGGCAGTTTAAGTCCGCTGTTCCCGCAACGGTTGTAGCGCATGGTCTCATAACGGTTCTCCGAAGGCGAATAACTCATGTTGATGGTTTCCTTTCACTGTGGGTTATTGTGTGGCCGGTTCATATCCTGATTCCGGGAAAGCCAGCACCTCCATATCCGCTTAGTTGACTGCGACTTGCGGTAAAGTGCCACAGCTTCGTCTTGTCGCCATGCGGCTACGGCACCACTGGCTTTTCACGGAATCAGGCATATTTCACCGTCACCTCAGTGTCGCGAGGGGTATTCCACCAATCACTGACATCTATGGTCAGCAGTTCGGCATCCCCCGTTCTGGCAGATGTTTCCCGGCGGCCATTAATATGAACGTCAATAATTTTTTGTACAGGCAGTCCGGGCAAGCTCAGCCACACCTTGCGGTTGGCGATCATTTCCGGGAATGCCCCCTCTCTTGCCTTGAGTTCTATCGTCATCCTCCCGTCATGGTCGACCGTGCTAATCTCAGCGGTTGTGCGACTGCCTTCCCGGTATGCCTGGCTATGTCCGTCGTCCTCGTAGAACAGGAGGCGGCCGGCGCCGCCCGGGTAGACTTCGACCGTCAGCTCTTCGGGCAGGCTTGAGGCGCGCAAGGCCTGCGACTCCCGAACCAGGATTGCGCCGGCCCGGATATAGACCGGGGTTTCCTCGATCGGCACGTGGCGACGCACTGAACATCCTCCCTCGAGCCATTCCCGTCGGTGCAAGTCATACCAAAGTCCGGAAGGCAGGTACACTTCCCGCTCCGCCGAAAGGTCGTCTTTGCCGCCTTCCTCGAAAACCGGGGCGACCAGGATGTCCGGACCAAGCCGATACTGGAACTGCGCCCGACGGGCTTCTTCATCATTCTGGCAGTCCAGGACCATTGCCCGCATCATCGGCTCTCCGGTTGCATGGCTGTGCCAGGCATAGCTGTACAAGGTAGGAAGCAGGCTGTAGCGGAAATTCATCCACTGCTTGATAATTCGATTGGCTCTTTCGCTTACTTCCCAGGGTGCTGCCGCCATGCCATGGCCGCGGGCCAGGGGGTTCAGCACTCCCCATTGGAAACTGCGAATGTAGTATTCCTCGGTCGGCTGGCCGGCGAACCCGCCCAGATCGTGGGTCCAGAAAGGAATCCCGGCCAGCCCGGCCTGCTGCCCGGCCCGAATCAAAACTCTGCCGCCCTCGAAATTGGCCAGTTGATCGCCTCCCCAGGTGCAGGGGAAGCGCTGAATACCGCTCCAGCCAGTGCGAATCCAGACCAACAGCCGCTCATCTCCGGCCAGCTCCTCCATTGCGGTGTACACCGCCCGCGCAAACAGCACCGGATACAGGTTGTGCAGCTCACGCATCGAGATTCCACTCGCGGATTGCAGGTTGACCGGTGCCTCATGCGTGTCGCCGCCATCGATTTTAAGCACGGACACGCCGCTTTTTATTAATGGCTCCAGTCTTTCCTTCCACCATGCGACCGCCTCGGGATTGGTGAAATCAACCAGTGCGGCATCGGTTCCCATCCACCAGTCCACTTTGCCGACTGCTTTCGAGGAAGCGCGGGAATCGGTGAAGACATAGCCGCTCTCGACTGCTTCCTCGTACAGGGGCGAAGTCTGGTTGATAAACGGGCAGGTCCAGAGGGCGAGGCGCAAGCCGTGCTTGTGCAGGAGATCGAGAAAACGTTGCGGTTCCGGAAAATGCCCGCCCGGGTCGGAATCCCAGAGCCAGCTCTGAAAGCCCGGCTTCTGCCAGTTCGGATCAATGGCGATCACATCGATCGGAAAGTCCTGCTCGACAAAGCCTCTGATATTGTTCTCCAGCTCATCCTGGCCAATGGCCCGGGTGGTCGACTGCCAGTAGCCAAAGGCCCAGCGCGGCGGCAAAGGCGATTTCCCTGTCAAGTCAGTATACAGCCTGATCATGCGGCGGAAGTCATTCTCGGGGAAGACCATGAAATCCAATTCCTCGCCATCGAGCCAGCACCAGGCCGTGTCCGGCGCCTGCGCCCCCAGGTCGAAGACCGCCCGCTCGCTGCTGATCAGATGCAGACCATACCCGGCCGTGCTCAGCATAAAGGGAATCGGTTTGTCGCACTGGGAAAACGAATGGATCACCCAGATACTTTCCTGGTGACCGCGCTTGTTCATGCCGTGCTCGGTGTTTTCGCCGAGGCCGTATATCTCCTCGGTCGTTGTCAGCTCCCATTGCAGCATGGCGGTGGAGCCGGCCAGCAGAATACGGAAGGCTGGGGAACTGGTGCCGGTCCCCCCTTCGACCTTGATCCTCAGGCCGGTTTGGGGATCGCTCATCAGTCTGGCTGTCAAACCTTTGCCGGTGACGACTGCGGTTCCAGACTGAAAATCGCTTTTTGCCGGGGTATAGCCTATGTCGTCGACCAAAGCCACTGACTCCGCGATGGTTCTCTCTTCGGGATTGGCAGTGTCCGCCGTCAGGTTCAGGCGAAGCCCCCCCTGCTCAGGGAACCGCAGTCCGATTTGCCGTCCGCACGCAGTGGCCGCGACCGCTCCCTGTACGGTGGTTTTTGTCTGTACAACCTTGCGCAGTGGATGGAACTCCGTCAGGGCAAGTGCAGAGTCTGGAGTCAGGTCGTGATCCCGCTCGCAGGTCGTTCGCGGCCCGTTGTCGAGCCAGTAGCCCCAGACATTGCCTGTCCGTTCAAGAAACAGTTGGTTGTGCTTTTGCAGCAGCTTCCGCGGGATGCAGTAGCGCAAGGCGGTCCATGGACCATGCACCACGCCAAGCTCGGTATTGTTCAGAAAGACTTTCGAGGTTTGCGCATGGCCATTGTCGCCCAGGTCCAGCAGCAGCCACTCGCAATCCGATTGCGGCTGGTCAAGAGAGAATTCCGCCGCATACCCCAGTTTGCCGCGGGGAATCTTCACCGTATCGGTGCCGACCATGCTTTCCAGCTTGCGCTCGCCGACGGATTCCAGACACCAGGTCACATTGATCTTCATAGTCAATTATGTTCTCCAATTAATTTTGTCGCAACAGAGACTCCCGAACCTTGTTCCGAACTATTCTCCGAGCTTTTGACTCCATGACTTCATGTCTCCGTGACTCCGGGTCGACGAGAGCGGACGACCTGCCTTCGCCAAGGCTACGGCATGGCACGCGAGAGCGGTTGACGATTATTTGCTGGAGCCGTCCGGCCTCGGACGGTGATTAACGGCGGAGCCCGCCGTCTCCAGATGTCTGCGGGGATTCCCGAGCCCTGTCGCGCACGTTGTCGCGCACCTCTATCGATGGAATATGGTTCAGGACACCGCCGAAGGCAGAGGCCATCCCGAAGGGTGGCAGTGACCAACCGTGCCCGGCCATTGCTGGCCGGCGCCCGCAAGCAGCACACGGGGACGGATGCCTCCCGGGTTACCGTGCCCGGCCATTGCTGGCCGGCGCCCGCAAGCAGCACACGGGGACGGATGCCTCCCGGGT
>SLNM01000321.1 GCA_007133055.1 Lentisphaeria bacterium | reverse complement strand
CGTTTTGGGAGAAGGCGACGATTCTGCATCACGAGGCGCATCGACCGGAAGATTCGCCGGTCCCCGCACGGTATTCGCGTCATTATTACGACCTGCATCTGATGGCTGCGAATGTATCCCTGAAGGCAAGGGCTTTGGGGGACTTGAGCCTGCTGAATTCGGTTGTTGCATTTAAGAAGAAATTTTATCCACGCGGCTGGGCGCGGTACGATCTGGCAAAGCCTGGATCATTCAAGCTGGTTCCTCCGGAACGCGTGCTTCATACAATGCGCAAGGACTATGATGCCATGCGCGAGATGATCTTTGGCCGGCATCCCTCTTTTGATGAAATCATCACCGGTCTGACGATGCTGGAAGACGAGATCAATGCGCTGAAGGGCGATTCATGAAATTCACTGAAGCACAACTCGAAAAAGCCATCATCGGACTCCTGGGCGAACAGGGCTATCCGCATGTCCTGGGCGAAACGATTCAGCGCGGCCCGGAAGAAGTCCTAATCAAGGACGATCTGCGGGCGAACTTGCAAGAGCGATACGCGGGGGATGGGATTACAGATGGCGAGATCGAGTTCATCGTGAACAAGATCGAGCGGTTGCCGGCTTCGGACCTGTACGGCAGCAACAAGGCGTTCATGAAGATGGTCACCGACGGCTTCCTGTTGAAACGTGAGGATCGGAGCCAGAAGGATTTGTTCATCCACCTGATCGACTACTCGCCCGCCAACCGGAACCGCTACAAAATCGTGAACCAGTTGGAGGTCGTGGGCTTCGAGAAGCGGATTCCGGACGGCATCCTATACATCAACGGTCTTCCGCTGGTGGTGTTCGAGTTCAAGAGCGCGATCCGGGAAGAGGCTACAATCCATGACGCCTATGTCCAGTTGACCACACGCTACCGGCGCGACATCCCGGAACTGTTGAAATACAACGCGCTGTGTGTAATCAGCGACGGGGTGAACAACAAGATGGGCTCGCTGTTTGCGGCCTATGAGTTCTACTACGCATGGCGAAAGGTCACGGGCAACGAGAAGATCGAGCGGGACGGCATCGACTCGCTGTTCACCATGATTCACGGGCTGTTCGACAAGGGACGGTTGCGGGACGTGATCCGCAACTTCATCTTCTTCCCGGACAACTCGAAGAAGGAGGAGAAGATTGTCTGCCGGTACCCGCAGTACTATGCGGCGCGCAAGCTCTTCGCGAACATCCAGAAGCACCGGCGACCGGAGGGCGACGGCAAGGGTGGCACGTATTTCGGTGCGACGGGCTGCGGCAAGAGCTTCACGATGCTGTTTCTGTCGCGGCTGCTGATGAAGAGCGAGGCGTTCGCGAGCCCGACGCTGGTCCTGATTACGGACCGGACGGATCTGGACGATCAGCTTTCACGGCAGTTCACGAGTGCAAAGGGATACATCGGGGACGAGGAAATTGTCAGTGTCGAGAGCCGGGAGGAGCTGCGCGAACTCCTGCGGGGACCCTTCGAGCAGCCCGACAAGCCGGACGGTCAAGGCGAGCGCCTGATGGACGGAACGGTCTTGATGGCAGCGGAAGCGCGGGCGGGGTACGTGGCAGCGCCGCATGGCCGCGTGAGTGGCGGCGTTTTCCTGACGACGATTCACAAGTTCACCGAGGACACGCGATTACTGACGCGGCGGGACAATGTGATCTGTATTTCGGATGAGGCGCACCGGAGCCAGGTGAACCGGGACCAGAAGATCAAGATCACGGAAAACGGCGTGAAGCGAACCTTTGGGTTCGCTAAGTATCTCCATGATTCGCTGCCGAATGCAACGTATGTCGGGTTCACCGGCACCCCGATCGACGCAACGCTGGATGTGTTCGGAAAGGTGGTGGACGCCTACACGATGGAAGAGTCGGTGAAGGACGAAATCACCGTGCGAATCGTGTACGAGGGCCGGGCGGCAAAGTTGCTGCTGGACAATGCCAAGCTCCAGGAGATCGAAGACTACTACGCGCAATGCGCCGATGAGGGCGCGAGCGACTACGCGATCGAGCAAAGCAAGCGGGCCAATGCGCAGATGAACTCGATTCTTGGGGACCCCGATCGGATCAAGGCGTTAGCCGGAGACTTTGTAGAGCATTACGAGACGCGAGTGAATGAAGGGGCGACGGTCAGAGGGAAGGCAATGTTCGTATGCAGCAATCGGGAGATTGCCTACATGCTTTACAGGGAGGTGATCGCCCTGCGTCCGGAGTGGGCGACAGTGAAGGTCTGCGAGGATGGTGCGACGCTGACGAAGAAAGAGAAGCGAGAGATCAAGCCGATGGCGCGGATGAAGATGGTGATGACGCGCGGCAAGGACGATGAGGAAGCGCTTTACAGGATGCTTGGGACGAAGGACTACCGTAAAGAGCTGGACCGACAGTTCAAAAATGCGAAGTCGAACTTCAAAATCGCTATTTTGGTGGACATGTGGCTGACGGGGTTTGACGTGCCGTTCCTCGACACGATTTACATCGACAAACCGATTCAGCGGCACAGCCTGATCCAGACGATTTCACGCGTGAACCGGCGTTACGAGGGGAAGAACAAGGGGCTGGTCGTCGATTACATCGGCATCAAGAAGCAGATGAACCTCGCACTGGCTCAGTACGGCAACCTGGGCGACGGGGTAACGATCGAGGAGATCGAGCAAGCGGTGGCGGTGGTCAAGGACAACCTCGATCTGCTGGGCAAGATGTTCCATAAGTTCGATTCCAATCCGTACTTTAGCGGGAATGCCCTGAACCAGCTCCATTGCCTGAACATGGCGGCGGAATTTGTCCAGGTGACCGAGAAGCAGGAAAAGCGATTCATGTATCTGGTGAAGCGGGTGAAGGCGGCGTATGACATCTGTTGCAACAGTGACGCCTTCACTCAGTTGGAGCGAGACACGATCCACTTCTACATCGCGGTGCGGTCGATTGTGTTCAAGCTGACGAAGGGCGACGCCCCGGACCTGGCGCAAATGAATGCGCGGGTGCGGGAGATGATCGAGGAGGCGATCAAGGCTGACGGTGTGGAAGAGGTGTTCAAGCTGGGCGAGAACGGCGAGAGTGAGATCGACCTGTCTGACGACGAGTTCCTGGAGAAGATCAAGAAGATCAAGCTGCCGAACACAAAGCTGAAGCTGCTTCAGAAGCTGCTGAAGAAGGCGATAGACGACTTTAAGAAGACGAACAAGGCAAAGGGCACCGACTTCGCGAAGATGTTCAAGGCGCTGGTGGATAAGTATAATGATCGCAAGGAGCAGGATGTGCTGGTGAGCAACGTCCTGGAGGACTTTACCGACGAGATTATCGACCTGTACGAGGCGCTGAAGAAGGAGAAGGCTTCGTTCGCCGATCTGGACATCGACTTCGAGGAAAAGGCGTTTTACGACATTCTGAAGGCAATCGCGAAGAAATATGAGTTCGAGTATCCCGACGAGAAGCTGATCCCCCTCTCGATAGCCGTCAAGGAAGTGGTGGATGACAAGACTAAGTACACGGACTGGGACAACCGCGAAGACATCAAAGCGGAGCTGAAGGTGAATCTGATCATGTTGCTAGCGGAGAATGGGTATCCCCCGATTACGCATGATGAGGTGTACAAGGAAATCTTCGAGCAGGCACAAAACTTCAAGAAATACCGACACGAAACCAATGGCTAACAAATAAGAATTGACAAGATCCCGCAGCGGCATGGTCAATGCTTGGGTTTTCCGTCTGAGGCGGAATGCGAGGTCGGGAAAGGGATGAGGGGGCAATGATTGCGGGGTTGACTTTCGGGGCGGCAACGATAGATTGACGGTTCATTAGCCTGCTTGATTCATGTGAATTCGGCCACGAGGCATTTATAAGGGCGGAAACCTGAAGGCTGAAGGG
>SLNM01000295.1 GCA_007133055.1 Lentisphaeria bacterium | reverse complement strand
GTGACAAATCAGTTTTTTCAGGACAATTTCTGTATCATGTTGATTATAAATACATAATGGCGCATGGCCGAATTCGCATGAATTAATCAGGCTAGGGGGTCGGGTAAACAGGAGGATGCTCAATCCGGAGACTGGGAACACAGGATGAACGACCCGACGAAGTGGGGGGCGAAGCGTAGACGACGAAGTGTAGACCCTGAAACCCGAAACCTGAAACCCGAAACCTGAACTCCGTCACGAGCAAAGCATCATTTCTGAATGTGAATTGAAACAAGCTACCCACTCAAACTGAAAAGGAACCTAAATTTTCATGCAGTTCATTGACCTTGGTGCCCAGTATCGACGGCTCAGGCCTTCAATTGATCAAGCCATATTTCGGGTGCTTGAGCATGGTCAGTACATCATGGGGCCGGAGATTGAGGAGCTGGAGCAAAAGCTTTCCGAGCTAATTGGCGGCGGCCACTGCATTTGCTGCTCCAGCGGCACCGATGCTCTGCTGATGCCGTTGCTGGCCGCCTCGATCGGTCCGGGAGACGCTGTTTTCACCACTCCCTTCACCTTCTTCGCCAGTCCGGAAGTAGTGGCGCTGGCCGGCGCCACCCCGGTTTTCGCCGATATTCGGCGCGACACTTACAACATCGATCCGGAAGCGCTGGCGGCGGTCATCGAGCGCACACTGCGCCAGGGCAAACTGCGGCCGCGGGCAATCATCGCCGTCGACCTTTTCGGCACTTGCGCAGACTATGACGCTCTCAACGCGCTGGCGGACCAGCATGGGTTGCTGTTAATCGAGGATGCCGCCCAGGCATTCGGCGCCCGGTATCGCGGCCGCACCGCGCCCGGCCTGGCACCGGTCGGCGCCACCAGTTTTTTCCCGGCCAAGCCTCTGGGTTGCTACGGAGACGGCGGCGCGATCTTCACCCCGGACACAGACCTGGCCGAGCGCCTGCGCTCGATCCGCGTGCATGGCCAGGGCGATGACCGCTACAACAACGTACGCATCGGCCTGAACGGCCGGATGGACACATTGCAGGCGGCGATTCTGCTGCAGAAACTGACCGTATACCAGGACGAAATCGAGCGCAGGCAGGAGGTTGCCCGGCGCTATCTGCTGAACCTCGAAGGAGTTCTGCCCCGACTGCCGACAGTGCCAGAAGAATGCCTCTCGGTTTTCGCTCAGTTCTGTGTTGAAAGCGAAAAGCGGTCGGAAATACAGGCCGCCCTCAAACAGGAAAACATTCCGACCGCCGTTTACTATCATAAACCCATGCATCTGCTCGACGCCTTCCGCCATTTGGGCGGTCGGGAAGGGGATTTTCCGGTGGCCGAAGCCGCGGCCAAACGCATCTTCGCCCTGCCTTTTCATCCCTATCTTGAACCGTCGGAAATCGACCGAATCTGCCAGATTATCCGGCAAGTCTGAACGCCAATGAAACACGCCACTCAAATTCAACTAGCCCAAACCGGCATTTTGTCGCCGGCTCTGCTGACGGTAGCCGAAGCGGAACAGTGGCCGCCGGAGGAGCTGCGGAAGGAAGTGGCCGCCGGGCGCGTGGTCATCCCCGCCAACCGCCATCATCACCACTTGTCCCCGATCGGCATTGGCCGCCGTCTGCGCACCAAGATCAATGCCAATATCGGCAATTCCTCGATCATTGGCAGCCATGAATCGGAGATTGAAAAACTACGCATCGCCGTCAAGTACGGCGCCGACACGGTGATGGACCTGGGCACCGGCTCGGAGATCGGGGAGATTCGCCGCGCCATTTTGGCGGCGAGCCCGGTGCCGATCGGCACTGTACCCATCTACCACGCCGCCTGCCAGGTTGAAAAAATGACCGATATGACCCCGGAACTCCTGCTCGAAGTGATTGCCGAACAGGCCGAGCAGGGAGTGGATTACATGACTATCCATGCCGGCCTGCTGCGTGAACACTTGCCGGCAGCCCGGAAGAGACTGATGGGAATTGTCAGCCGAGGCGGCGCCCTGACCGCGCAATGGATGCAGCATCACCAAAAACAAAATCCGGCCTACACCCACTTTGACGACATCCTGGATATTTGCCTGCGCCATGACGTAACACTGTCGCTCGGCGACGGTCTGCGTCCCGGTTGTCTGGCCGATGCATCTGACGAAGCGCAGTTCGCCGAGCTGGGGGTGCTCGGCGAACTAGTCCGACGCTGCCGCCAGGCAGGCGTGCAGGCAATGGTCGAAGGTCCCGGCCATATCCCCCTCGATCAAATTCAGGAGAATATGCGGCGCGAGCGGGAGGTATGCGACGACGCCCCCTTCTACATCCTCGGACCGGTGGTCGCCGACTGCGCCCCCGGCTATGACCATATAACCTCCGCCATCGGCGCCGCTCTTGGAGCCTGGCACGGCGCCGCCATGCTCTGCTACGTAACTCCGAAGGAACACCTCGGCCTGCCCAATCACAGAGATGTGCGGGATGGAGTCGTCGCCTATAAAATCGCCGCCCATGCCGCCGACATCGCCAAAGGCATCCCCGGCAGCCGGCAGCGCGACGACGACATTTCCCGCGCCCGTATCCGGTTCGACTGGGAGGCCCAGTTCGCACTGGCATTGGATCCCGACAAGGCACGGGAACTGCGAGCCGAGTCACTGCAGGAGCAGGCAGCGGTGGAGCAGCGCCAAACAACCACTGCAGCGACGTCTGAAAACAATGCCGAGGAAAATGCGGAATCACACGATTACTGTACGATGTGCGGGCCCAAACTGTGTTCCATGCGCGTTTTTCGCGAAATTCAGGAAAATCCCAACCCGCCACTCCGGAATCAAACCTGACATCAAGTCCTGATTAAAAAAGAAGCGAGTTCCGGCGATCCCGCAACCTCCATGGGATGGTAGTGCGACAAAGCACTGGAGTGTGTTTGACTTGCAATGGTTTATGCTCAAAAAAACGAGGTCTCCCCGGACGGTTCGGACCTGGGAGTGATCATTGTCGGCGGAGGCGCGGCGACCCGTTTCGCCTCCGACCGCAACAAACTGTTGTGCGACTTGCAGGGATTGCCGGTGGTCTGCCATACCCTGCGCACTTTCCTTGCCCTGGTCCCGCCCAGCCGGTTGGTGATGGTGGTGCCTGCAGGCCAGGAGGCCGCTTTCCGCCAGGCTTTTAAGAAGGGCGGACTGGATGAAGCCGCGATCAACTGCGTTGCGGGCGGCCGCCGCCGCCAGGATTCCGTACTCAATGGTCTGCGCCAGCTATCGGTGGAAGCGACTATCGTGGCCGTCCAGGATGCCGCCCGCCCCTGGACCTCGGTCAAGTTGGTCCATGCCTGCGTCAAGTCGGCACGCGAGCGCGGCTCCGGCGTGGCCGCCCGCCGCATAATCGACACCGTCAAAAGAGCCGACCCCGAGGGTCGAGTCGAGCAAACCCTGGACCGCGAGCTTTTATGGGCCACCGAAACCCCGCAGGTCTTCCAGCGCGCTCAACTGGAGGCGGGCTACAGGCAGGCGACCGCCAGCGGACTGACCATGACCGACGATGCCCAGGCGGTCGAGCTGGCCGGCTTCCCGGTTTTCCTGGTTGAACATTCCGGGCGCAACCCGAAAATCACCCATGTCAGCGACCTGCCGGGTTAAGGGGGGCACGGATTTTAACAGAAGGTCGAGCAAGGATACGAATAGAAGAACTTATAGCCACTTATGATATTCTCTCACAAAGGCACCAAGGCACAAAGGGTTCTATCTTTCGATTCGTCCCCGAATCCCATCCCGCGTTTTCTCAACATCGGTTTAACTCTACGGGCGGGGATCTGACCACCTCGCGTGTGGTCAGACGGGCTGCCCGTAATTACAATGGGTACGCACGGTCGTCCTCGGCCGGGCCGACGAGCGGCCATTTTTTTTTAACCACGAAAAACGCGAAAAAAAAGCATCACAT
>SLNM01000071.1 GCA_007133055.1 Lentisphaeria bacterium | reverse complement strand
GGAGGTCGGAGGTCGGAGGTCGGAGGTCGGAGGTCGGAGGTCGGAGGTCGGAGGTCGGAGGTCGGAGGTCGGAGGTCGGAGGTCGGAGGTCGGAGGTCTCCAGGGCGTTCCATTTTGGTTCTCAATTGCACCCCCCGCGCCAACGGCGCCGAGCCCCTTTGGGGCGAAAAATAATCCCGGAGGGATGACACCCGCAGATTTCTTGTCGCGAGTCGTGAGCTTTGTCGAGCCTGTCTATTCATGGCGCAAGGCTTCCACCGGGTCCATGTTGGCGGCGCGATAGGCTGGATAGAGGCCGGAAAGCAAGCCGACCAGGGCGCTGATGCCAAAGGCCAGGATCAACGACCATAAAGTTACAATCGTTTTCATGCCGGCGAATCGGGTGACGAAATAAGGGGCGCTCAGGCCGAGCGCAATGCCAATGACGCCGCCGCATACGGACAGCAGGATGGTTTCGCTCAGGAACTGTTCGACGATATGCCTTTTCTTGGCGCCGACCGCGCGCCTGATGCCGATTTCCCGCGTTCTTTCCAGCACGGTCGCCAGGGTGATATTCATAATGCCAATTCCTCCCACGATCAGGCTGATGGCGGCGATCGAGCCCAGGACAATGCTGAATATGCGAGTGGTCTGACGAGCCTGCTCCAGCAACTGGTAGGGTACAATCACCCGGTAGTCCCGGCGGCTGCGGCCGCGCACCAGAATCTGCTCGATCATTTGTTCCACGTAGGGTATGGTCGCCAGTTCATCGACCCTGACAATAATCTCGTGCAGCTCGACTCGTTCCCCGCTCAGACCACCCGAGCCCGTCGCGGAAATATCGCCGAACAAACTTTCCATAGTGGTCATAGGAATGTAAATATGGGTGTCCGGGTCTCCCCGCATTTCCGTTTCGTCAGCCTCGCCCCGTCCGCTTCCGGCCAGCACACCGACCACTCGGAAACGCAGATTGCCAACACTGACGACCTGGCCGACCGCGCCGCCGAAGGGGAAGAGCACCTCGGCCGTTTTACGTCCCAGAACCGCGATATTGGAGCGCTGATGCAAGTCCCTGGCGGCAAAGAATCGGCCCTCTCTTACCTGCAGATTGCCGATTTCCAAATACCACGGCGAGGTGCCGACAATTTCGATTTCGATCTGCCGCACCCCCTGGCGGGCGGTCTCCCGCACTTTTCGGGCCGTGGCCATGACCGAAACTCCGGGTACCGTGTCGCGAATGCGCTCGGCATCGACATAGCGCAGACCGTACTCGATCACATAGCCGTCATCATCCTCCTGTTCGCGGGGCGGGGGTACGCTTTGCAGGATGATATTGTGGCTGCCCAGGGCGGCGATCTGTTGCTGCGCTTCGTAGCCGGCACCCTGGCCAATGGCCAGCATGGCGATGACCGAGCATACTCCGAAAGTTATGCCCAGTACCGTCAGGCCACTGCGCAACCGATGACGCCACAGGCTTTTAAAACCTATCTTCAGCAGTCGCTTGATTCTGAAATCTAAGTTCATTGCTTTTTTAGAATAGTTTCCTTGTCGAGTCTTAAGTTGTCAGGCACTCCACAGCGGCTGGCACCGCAATTTCAGGAATGTCGCTTTTTGTGTATTCTATGCAATGCGCTTTCAGCGCATGTTTCTATTGTATATTTTGGAACCGGGGCGATGCCCCGGCCTGATATGCTGCACGCCGTTGGCGCAATTGCTCGGATTCATTCAGGTCTTCAGCCGACCATCAGCCATCTGAAAAATCCTCTCGCACTCCGCCCCCACTTTTTCATCATGGGTGACCACGATCAGGGTCGCTCCGCCGGCGTGCAGTTTTTTTAGAAGCTTTAGGATGTCGCGCCCGGTTTTCGAGTCCAAATTGCCGGTCGGTTCGTCGGCCAGCAGCAAGACTGGCTGGTTGGCCATTGACCGGGCGATGCCCACTCTCTGCCGCTCGCCGCCGCTGAGCTGGCTGGGCTGATGCCACAGCCGCTTTTCCAGTCCCACCAGGGTCGCCAGTTCAATTGCCCGGTTACGGCTTTCGCTCTCGGAGCAGCCTCGGTAAAACAAGGGCACCTCGATGTTTTCGACCACGTTGAGTTGGGCAATCAGGTTGTAGGACTGGAAAATGAAGCCGATCTTGTGGCAGCGCATTTCACTGAGCAGGTTGTCCTCGAGCTGGCTGACATCGGCGCCGTCCAGCCAGTAAGTGCCGGTGGTGGGTCGGTCAAGGCAGCCCAGGAGATTAAGCATGGTGCTTTTTCCCGAGCCGGAAGGCCCCATCACCGCCACCATTTCGCCGCCGGCCACCGCCATGTTGACATTCTGCAAAGCCTTGACCGTGGTGTCGCCCATTTGGTAGTGCTTGCAGAGATTGCGCAGCTCGACAATGTTTTTCTGGTTCTGCATGTTGTTGCTTTAGAGTTACCTGAATCCGTGATAAAATTGGTGAAGAGTTCTATTGTTATTCTTTTTCACAGATATTTATGAATCAGGAATTATTTAGTGTCGCCGCTCTGCGGGAACACCGTAGGTCGACAACATCCCGACAGGGATATAGGCACCGCGACAGCGGGGCAATGAAGCGAAGCGGAATGCCAATCCGAGTCGACCATTGGCGTAGGTCGACTATCCGAGTCGACCATTGGCGTAGGTCGAGTATCTGACTCGACCATTGGCGTAGGTCGAGTATCTGACTCGACCATGAGCGTAGGTCGACTGTCCGAGTCGACCATTGGCGTAGGTCGACTGTCCGAGTCGACCATGAACGTAGGTCGAGCCACGGTCGAGACGGATTCTCGACCTACGGACAGAACGTAGGTCGAGTATCTGACTCGACCATTGGGCCGGACGGATTGCCGTTCCCTGCGGTCACTGCCGCACTGCGTGCAGCCTCTGTTCCTGCGGAACGGTGCCGCTTCGCTGCCGTCCTTCGAACACCGTAACAGTGCAGACTTAAGATACGCATAGAATACAATAAAAAAACAGGAAAACCACCATGAAAAAACGAAGTTTCACCTTGATCGAACTGCTGACCGTAATCGTCATCATCAGCATTCTCACTGGTCTGATCATGGCCGCCTTAAGCGGCGGCCGCGAGCAGGCCCGCCGTACCGAGGCCCGGCTCGGCGCCGAAGCCCTGCGCTCCGCCATCGGTCAATACGAGGGGGATTTTGGAACGCTGCCTTCGGATGCCACGCAGGATATTGGCGGCGGAGACGAAGATAACCCTTGCTCCGATTATGATGATATGATAGCTGAATTGGATGGTGGCAACCCCCGGGGCATTCGCTATATCCCGACTGACAACGACCAATACCTCGACCCCTGGGATCGACAATATAAGGTACGCCTGGATCACGACTATAGCGGTAGCATCATCAATCCGGCCGATGCCAGTAAAACCTTGAGTTACTCCGCCGCTGTCTGGTCGCGCGGTCCTGACCACAAATCTCCTGATGAACCCATCTACCCCTGGCAGTAGCCTGCTCCTGAACCCAACCGCCGGCAACCCCGCCTGCTTAATTCATGCGAATTCGGCCATGCGTTATATTTGAACCGCGAAATACGCGAAATATGCGAAAAGGAACAGGGGAACAATTTTAACAGAAGGCCGCGAAGGACACGAAGAAGGGATACGCGCATGAGGTGAGGCGATAGCCACCGAACCGATGCGAACCGGCCAGTAACACGGTCGTCTTCGGCTGTGCCGGTGAGCATCGCGCAACACTACGGGCGGGGACGCCCGTAGGTACTTTATAATAGCCACGAGAAACACATAGACTATGCGGTGCGCCTTCAGCGCACATATTGCACTATTTTTGTGGATTTTTGCCTGCCACGACGTAGTCCCGAAAGGGCGAAGTCGGGTGTTTTTTGTGGCTATTATTTAGTTTGCCGGGGCGTTGCCCCGGTCTGGTATGCACAGCGCCGTTGGCGCAGGGGGT
>SLNM01000255.1 GCA_007133055.1 Lentisphaeria bacterium | reverse complement strand
TTAAACGGATTGATCACCATCTGCCGGCATTTTTCCGCGACTCGCGAGTAGTCGCCCAAAACGAACATGGTTCCCACCGGCTTCCCTTCGCGTCCTTCGCCCGCCAGATTGCTGGCCACCTGCAGGACTCTCGACAAAACCTGCGGCTCGATGTCGGCCGGCAGATTCTCATCTCCTCGATCAGGATAAAATCGATGATATTCCCGGCTCGTATTGGTCACCATAATAGTATCCAGAATGCCTGACTCCGGCATTCCACAAACGCTGACCACCAATTCCTCCCGGTCCACAATTCCCTGCGAAACCAGAAACAAAAACGCCACATCCATTTGACTGGAACGATTGAGCCCATGGAAAGGGACGGAAATGAAGCGATCAACCTGGCGGCAGGACGGGTAGCGCGATATATCACGGGTGATCACGATCAACCTGCACTTCCCGAGTCTATATTTGTCGAGAAAGGCGATGTCGCCGACCGCATCGGCATGCAAAACAATTGTCGCCGCATCCATTTTTAGAGCCATTTTCAACGCATGCTCGAAGCATAGGACAGAACATTCATCAGGCTCCGGTCCGGGTTTCCTTCCGGCCATGGGGTAGGGTAGAGTTAAAAGATCGTAGATCTTGCGCGGACTGTCGGCCGATAGCAACTCCTTGTACAGTTTTTGGTTGGACAGGCGGGTGGCCAGGCGACTGAGTATTTGCAGATGCTGATTCGCCGGCCCTAAAATCAAAATCACCAGCTTTACCGGTTCGCTCTCCGCATTGTCCCAGATTAGCCCCTCGCCGCTTCTGCCCACTGCGACCATGGAATTATCCATCGCATCGATCCGGGCGTGCGGAATGGCGACACCGGGCGCCACCCTGGTGGACAGCGTTTCCTCGCGCTGCCGAACCGCCTCGAAAACATCCTCCCGATCCAACCCTGACTCAGCATCGGCGCAAATCAAATCAATCAACTTCGAGACCGCTCGAAATTTGTCGGCCTCCGTCAGCGAAACCGAACGATGCGGCTTCAAGTATTCGTCCAACCTCTGTTGCTTTTGCATGGAAATGTTCTTTTTAATACCTCAGCGAATCGCATTTATAACCTGAAATCAGCGAGTGGCACCGTGTTTCCGGAGAAACACAGCCATGCTATGATGATTCCTTTCTTCGGCAGATAACAGCATATTGGAAAAAACGTAAAGCTATTTGTTAAAATAGCAATTCACTGCTGTCAAATGACGTGGTGCGTCAGTCACGTGTAACGGTGACACAAACAACCGAAAATAATCACGGGCGATCGGAGCTACATCTGCATTTTTCTCAACGAGCTGACCAGCTTGGAGATGCCGTGTGTTTTTTGTATTCATGTTGCGCTACGTGAAAACAGTGCTTTATTACCTGCCGTTCCCACCAAACAGGGAATTGCGAAATGTGAATTTTGTAGGTCGACTATCCGAGTCGACCATGCGAATCGAGCCTGGTCGGGACAGATTCCCAACCTACAATTGGCTCGATTCGCAGATTTCGCAATTCCCCAGCCAACCAACCATAAGGAGACATAACGATGCAGGATTGCAAAGTGGTGCTTCAGGACAATGAAATTCCCCGGCAATGGTACAACATCCAGGCGGACATGCCGACACCGCTGAGCCCGCCGTTGAACCCGGGCACGGGCGAACCGATCAACCCCGAAGATTTGGGCGCGGTCTTCCCCATGAACCTGGTCGAGCAGGAAATGGCGCAGGAGCGCTGGATTGATATTCCGGAACCGGTTTTGGAAAAACTGCTGCTGTGGCGCCCTTCGCCCCTGCAGCGGGCTCGGAACCTGGAAAAAGCACTGGGGACACCGGCTAAAATCTACTACAAAAACGAGGGGGTTTCCCCGGCCGGCAGCCACAAACCCAATTCGGCGATTGCCCAGGCCTACTACAACAAGGAATTCGGCATCAAGCGGTTGACCACTGAGACCGGCGCCGGCCAATGGGGCAGCGCTCTCAGTTTCGCCACTCAGCAGTTCGGGCTGGAGCTGAAGGTTTACATGGTGCGGGTCAGCTTCGAGCAGAAACCGTTCCGCAAGCTCATGATGCAAACCTGGGGGGCGGAGTGCGTGCCGAGCCCGACCATGGACACTAACGCCGGACGCGCCGTGCTGGCCGAGTACCCCGACACCCCCGGCAGCCTGGGGATAGCCATCAGCGAAGCGATCGAGGACGCGGTGACCAGTGAGAACACCCGCTATTCTCTGGGCAGTGTGCTCAACTTCGTCTGCCTGCATCAAACTGTGATCGGATTGGAGGCGCAGAAGCAGATGGAAAAAATTCAGCTTTATCCCGATGTGGTGGTGGGCTGCGTCGGCGGCGGCTCCAATTTCGCCGGCCTGGCTCTGCCCTATGTGCGGGACAAGATTCACGGTCGCGAGGTGCGGATTGTGGCGGCCGAGCCGACGGCCTGCCCGACCCTGACGCGCGGACCCTACGCCTACGACTTCGGGGACCTGGCCAAAACCACCCCCCTGCTGCCGATGAACACACTCGGGCACGATTTCATTCCCGCCCCGCTGCACGCGGGCGGCCTGCGCTATCACGGCATGTCACCCATTATCAGCCGCCTGAGCCAGGACCATCTGATCGAGGCCACCGCACTCAACCAACTGGATTCATATGCCGCCGGCATGTTGTGGGCGCGCACCGAGGGATTCATCCCGGCGCCGGAAACCAACCACGCCATCGCCGCCGCCATCCAGGAGGCGGAGCGGGCCAGGGAGGAAGGCAGGGAAAAGGTTATCCTGCTGGGCTGGTCCGGCCACGGACTGATGGACTTGAAAGGCTACGAAGCCTACCTGAACGACGAGCTGACCAACTACGAGTACCCGCAGGAAATGATCGAGAAATCATTGCAGGCACTCAAGGACTATCCGAAACTGTGAGACGGCGTGGTCAATACAAATCGGGGTACTGGCGTGACACTGCCTCCACATTTTCCGGAGTGACCATTATATAGCGAGAGTCGAAGGCCTCGTCTATGTTCTGCGGAATGGGCTCCAGTTCGAATGCCACCTCCGGCCGTCGAAAAACCATGGCGGCGATCTGGCCGCTGACGATATGAGCGGTCAAATCCGGTATCGGTATCCCCATGTAGCCCATATCGGCAACCACGATCAGCGGCGGCTGATTGCTCTGCCGGAACAGTTGCATCTGGCTGTAGTCGTAGGGCAGACCGACCAAGCTGACAATGGCGGCCGGGCGGCCGCCGGCTTCCGTGATAATCTCATCCATCCAGCGAGCGTTAATCATCATTTCAAGGGTTTCCGGCTCCATCATATACTCCACGTCCTCGGTTTCATCAGGTGAAATGCCTAGAGCCTCCATCAGTTCCCGGTGAGACTGGGTATGGTAGGGAACCACCACCTGCAAGCTGGACGGCGCATTGCCAACCCCCTTCTCAAGGCCGCGACGGTAGGGCGACGGCGCGTCGCTGGTGACGATGACCAGGATGTCCTTGCCTGCAAAATCGGCCGCGAGCATGCGCCCGACTTTCTCGCCAACCACCTCCTGGTAGCGCTGCTCCTGCTCCATATACTGCCGTGCAATGCTCTGATGCGAGCGATCCGGCCCCGAAGAGAGCAACAGTGTCATCGCTATTGCCGCATTCTGATTCATAAGCCCCAGGCCTTCGGTCTTCCAGACCATCCCTTGATGGGAAACGGTCAATTCGCCGAAGACCGTTCCTGCCAACGCATCCTCGCCAAACAGTGCTTGAACAACCCCAAGAACTTCGTCTGGCAACTGCTTCTGCATTTCCGCCCGCACCATGTCCAGAGCGATCTCGGCACTCAGAATCTCGCCGCCGCCGCCCTGCGGCCGCCAGCCTTCGCCCCTGCCGTCCCGCGCCAACCGGGTGATCCGGGAGACGACATTGCCGAAGACCAGATGGCCGTCGATAATTGCCG
>SLNM01000079.1 GCA_007133055.1 Lentisphaeria bacterium | reverse complement strand
GGCGCCATTGCACACAATCTCAACAGCTTGCAGCCGACACCGATCATTGCCGTACGTCAAGTACGCCGCGACCGGTTTACGGCCGCAAGCTGTTGATCTCGCGCACACTGGCACCTCTCGCCACGAAGTTCATGAATTAATCAGGTTAACTTGCTCCGTTTGTTATAATCTCGACACTGGGATGAGAATGATTTCTTTCAAATCTCGATATCGAGAGCCAGATCAATGGCCGGCGCCGAATGTGTCAGTGCCCCGACCGAGATGAAATCAACCCCGATCGCGGCCAGTGCCGCCACTCGCTCCAGGGAAACATTGCCACTGGCTTCCAGCGGAATCCGTCCCTCGACCAGCTCCACCGCCTCGGCAATTTCTTCGTCGCTCATGTTATCAAGCAAAATAAAATCGGCTCTGGCCTCGCAGGCCTGTTCCACCTCTTCCAGCGTATCCGCTTCGACCTCGACCAATAAATTCGGAAAGCGCCGACGGCAGGCGGCGACGGCGCGGGCAATCGAGCCTGGTCCTTCCAGGGCGGCAATGCGGCGATGATTGTCTTTGATCATAATTCGGTCAAATAGTCCGAAGCGATGGTTGGTTCCGCCGCCGACTGCGACCGCATACTTTTCCAAGACCCGCAATCCGGGAGTGGTCTTGCGTGTATCTAGAATCTGTGTCCGGCATGAAGCGGCATTGACGAAAGTTCTGGTCAAAGTGGCTATGCCGGTCATACGTTGCATAAAATTCAGCGCCGTTCTTTCGCCGGTTAAAACAGCTCTGGCCGGCCCGTTGATTCTGGCCAGTTCCGTGCGGGCTGGGCAGCATTCGCCCTCTGCGACCAGGGCCGTGACCATGCACCGTCCGTCGATTTCGCGGAAAACCGCCTCCAGTACCGGCAGTCCGGCACATACACAATCCTGCCGGGTGACAAGCGCGGCGGCAACTTCAATCTCCTCCGGCACCACCGCCATGGTGGTGGCATCACCGCCGCCAATGTCCTCGGCCAGGGCGGCACGGACCAGGGGGCGCAATATTGCCGGGCTTAATTTATTTGACCGATAATCCATGGCTTGTTACTCCCTGCTCAAAATTGACATTCGATCCTGGCGGATCGTAGAGGTGTCGTTGAAAAACGGCCATGCTCTTTTCCGAGCGGATAAACTCGACAAACTGCCGGGCTTGTTCCTGTCGCTCGGAAAAAGAGAGGATCGCGACCGGCACCGGCGCGGTCACGTTCAACTCCGGTGGAATTTCCACGTACTCCGCCTGGCTCGCCCGCGCCGCCACTGGCCGCCAGACAATCGCCGCATCAAGGTGTCCCAGCTCGACATTGGTCGCCAGCTCGGGTACGGTTACGCTTTCGAAGACCAGGTTTCTTTCGATCTGCTGCTTGGAGATATTGTTTTTGGCGAAGATCAGTCGCGCGGTGCGCCCGACTGCCGCCGTCCGTGCATCGGCCAGCCCCATCCTGACACCTTCCCTGAGCAAGTCTTCGAACCCGCGAATATTCCGTGGGTTCCCCTTGGCGACCATGATTACCGGTACAAACTCGGCTACCGGCCAGCTTGCCTCGATCAAACCCTCGGCGGCGGCCCTGTCAATATAGTATTCATCGCCCGGAATAAACAGATCGCCGCTTCGACTTACCTTCATGCGTCCCAGCAGCAAACTCGAAGCGTTGTAGTCTACTCTTACCGGCATGCCGGTTTCCTCGATGAACATCCCGACGATCTCTTCGACCGCCGGCCGCAGTCCGGCGCCGCAGTAGAGGAACAGTTCATCCCGGGAAGCGTCCGCGAAAAAAAACCGCCACAACAGCCCAATGCCGATGAGCACGGCGAGGACAGGCAATATTAGACGAGTTGTCCGCATATCAGGTTAAGAGTCTGCCTTGCTGCATTTGATAGCTTTGGTCGGCATGCACTGCGGTTCGTCGGTCGTGCGAAACCAGGAGCACACCGCCACCGTCCGCGGCGAAATCGGTTAAATAGCGCATCACCTCGGCCGCATTGTCATCGTCGAGGTTGCCGGTCGGTTCATCTGCGAAAAGGAATTTCGGTCGGTTAATCAACGCCCGCACCAGGGCGACCCGCTGTTTTTCGCCGGTGCTGAGCTGGGATGGCCTATGCCCTATGCGCTCGATCAGATCGAAGCGGCGCAGCAGCGCCAGTGCCCGCTGCCGGGTGTGCGAGTCATGGTTGCCGCTATGGTCAGTTCCTTGCCGCGAAGCTTCGTTCGCCTCCGGTTCTGTTTTGGTGGAAGTTTCCACCCTCACGTTCGAGAGGGTTTCCGCCTGCTCATATTTCCTGGCCGCCGCATCTGCGATGGTCGGAACCAGTACGTTCTCCAATACATTCAGATAGGGCAGCAGATGGAACTGCTGGAAGACAAACCCGATATTCCGTGCCCGCTCCATGGCTCTCTGCTCGGGCGGGAGAGCGTACAAATCCCTGCCGTCCAGACCTACCGTGCCAGTGTCCGGCGGCAGCAGGCCGCCCGCCGTCAGAAGCAGCGTCGTCTTGCCGCAGCCGCTGCGGCCGTTGATGGCTACCACCTCGCCTCGTCCGACCTGCAAACTCACGTCGGCCAAAGCGGTGACCCGACCGCCGTCGGCGACAAAGGTCTTGTTCAGGTTGTCGATTTGCAAAATCATATCACCTGCCTTTAATTCATTCATTCTTCCCGCAGGATCAGCGCCGGATCGAGATTGGCGGCCATGACGGCGGGCAGCAAAGCCGCCATGGTGGCGAGAGCGGGCGCCAATAGCAGGGCGAGCAGTAATATGGCGGGGTCGACCAACTCCGGCAATCGCCATCCAGCCGAATCCTCCCCATGCCATGCCAAGCCGACCCCCAGGCCGACTAAAACGCCGAGTACGCCAGCCAGCAGCCCTATCGACAGAGCTTTTGCCAGGAATATCCACAGTACTTTTGCACGGGAGACCCCGACCGCCCGCAACACGCCTATCTCATAGCGTCGTTCCCGGACACTATTGAAAACCAGGAAGAAAATCCACAGTCCCGCCCCCAGCGACAGCAGGGGCACAATAACCGCGGCCAGACGCTCCTTCTCGGCCCGCATCCGCTCGCGCTGCCGCATCGCCGCATCGACCACCTGCCGATGCGCTGCCGCCGCCCGCTGGCGCACCTCGGCTCTGGGGGCGATCAGGGAGGTGAATTCGTATACTCTAGTGTGCGGCAGAATAGCCGCAACCTCTTGGTGGATTCTGCCAAGGTCATCCAGCTCGCAGACACACTCAAGAGCGAAGATACCGTTGATTTTGTCTGGCCTGCCCAGAATATTCTGAGCGTCCTGGAGGGGGATGGCAACCGTAATGTCATCGTCGGAACCGCGATGCGCATGCACTCGGTTGACCGTTAGGCTTCGGCCGTTGAAAACAATTTCGTCGCCGGGGCGCAGCTCCAGCATGATCGCGATTTCCGCTCCGAGGTCGGCCATGCCGTCGGGAATGCGCGGTACGATCGGCGAGCGATACTCATGGTCATCGGTCAGGAACTCGGGTTTGGTGAAGACCGGCACCTGGCCGCGAATTCCCGAGAGCAGTACTTCGACCTCCTGTTCCTCCCAAACGATCCTTTCCTGCAAAACAGGCAGCAGGTGGTTCAAAGTGGTGATCTCGCCATGGGCCAGTTTCCAGACATCATCATAATCGATATAGGTGTTGGGGTGGCCCAGCCTGCGAAATTCCGCCATGTCCTGCTCACGGCTGAGAATCAGCACATTGTGCCCCATGTCTCGCATTATCCGCCGATAGCGGTCCTCGAGCTGCGTCATCTCCGCGCGCAGCTCCTTCTCGGTTTCCAGAAGGGTCTGTTCGCTGGCCAGGTCATGAGCCCGCAGTTGCATCGCCAGCGACACCAGAACGGCTGTGGCCACAGTCAATGAGAGCAGGCCGGTAAGAAACCCAAACTTGCGGTAGGCAATCTC
>SLNM01000271.1 GCA_007133055.1 Lentisphaeria bacterium | reverse complement strand
TGCGGGCGCAGTCGCCGATGGCCGAGGCATGGGCAACCACGGTTCGCAGGCCGGGCAGGAAACGGCCGATTTCATCCTGCCAATTACCGATCAGGGAGGCCGGCACCACCAGCAGGCTGGGGGCGGCGGCCGTCTGACGCAACTGGCTGAGAAAGGCGAGAACCTGGATGGTCTTGCCCAATCCCATGTCGTCGGCCAGGCAGGCGCCGAAACCGAGCGAGTCGAGAAAGGCCAGCCAGTTCAGGCCGGTCTGCTGATAGGGACGGAGGCTGGCGCGGAACCCTTCGGACGGCTGCACCTGGCGCACCAGCGAAGGGTCGCGCAGCTTGCGGGCGACTTCATGCAGCCAGTCGCCAAAGCAGACCGTGGTTTCCGCCTTGAGCTTGGCGATCTCGCCTTTCGGGTTGAGCATCAGTTGCATGGCTTCGCGCATGGTCATGCCGTCGGCCAGCAAGTGCTGCGCCCGCTCATAGGCGTCGAGGGCGCTTTGCAGTTTTTCACGGTCGACCTCGACCCACTTGTTCTTGAGCATGACCAGCCCCTGGTCAAGCTCGAGAAGTTGGCGGGCTTCCTCGGCGGTGATCGGCTGGCCGTCGATCTGCAGGCCGGGGACGCACGAAGTAAGGGCTTCGAGGCCGACGCCGGCCGGGCGCTTGTCGCCGACGCTGACCGAGAGCGAGGCGCCGCTGCGCCGGTTGGTCCACCAGTTGGGGATGCGGCAGCGGATGCCGGAAGCCTCGTACAGCGGCACTTCCCTGAGGAAGTCGAGCGCCTTGTCGCTGTTCATGGCCAAAGGCTGGAAGATGCGACCGGTATCGAGCATCTCGGTCAGCAGCGGGCTTTGGCGGGCGGCCCGGTGAACGGCGGCCAGTAGCTCGAACAGCTTGTCGCGCCGCCCGCCGAATTCGCGAATCGCGTTCTTCAGCGGCAGGTGCCGGGTCGAGCCCCGGTTGTCGACCTGGGTCGAGTAGGTGGCCATAAAGGCGAATGGATGAGCGCCGCCCCGGGAATTTTCGACCAGGTGGAAAAAGACCCGGCCGGCCAGTTCGAGGTCCGGGCGCAGACTGTGCAGAAACGATTCGACGCTGTCCTGGCGGCTGCGGACTGCGGCCTGGAAAACCTGGTTCAGGCCTTGCCATAGGTCGGTCAGGCGCGCGGCCTCCAGATACTCGAAACCCAGCTCCAGGGGCGCATTCGTCACGCAGTCCGCCAACCATTCCGTATCGGGAGGCTCAACCACGGCCTTATGGCGCAGAACCTCCAAGTCCGGGGTCAGAGCCAGGCGGCCGACGAATTCGGCGGCGAACTTGCGCCAGTAGGCCAGCGATTCCGAAAGCTCGATGTGTTCGGGCACAAAGCCCAGATAGAAAAGCCAGCTTGCGTCTTGCTCGTGGAAACGGCGAAAGGTCTCCTGCTCGACGGCGTGTACGGATTCCGCAACCGCCTGCTCGACCGGCTGCCACTCCAGCAGCAGCTCGTCGGCGGTCAGGACGGCGATCAGCCGCTGTGGTTGATGGGCGGCGGACTGACTGTTCATTTGGCGGAGTTCTTCGGATAGCGGTAGTGGCCAAAGGACACGCGCTCGATCACCCCTTCCCGAATGGCGCGCTGCAAGGTGTTGCTGACTTGCGACGTGCTCCAGCCCGGAAGCTTCCTGCGCAAGTCGCTCAGCTCGAAGCCCTGGCGCCCGCGGGGGGCGACCGCCGCCAACTGATCGACCATCGAGCCGACGGGCTGCCTTCTGCGCCTGGCGGCCGGAGGAGCGGCTTGGGGTTTGGGATTGGATTTCACCTTGGCTTTGGCCGGAACATCCCTGGCTTTTGTTTTAGCAGACGATTTGCCGGTTTTGGCTCGTCCCTTGCCGGTACTTTTGCCGACCTTGGGGAGCTTATCCTGGCGAGCTTTGCCTGACTTTTTGCGTTTGGTCTGGCTTTTGGCGCGGGCAGGGATGTCTTGCAGAGCCTCTTCAGGCGAGTCATAGTCGATGGCGCCATCCTCCGCGAATTCGATGCCGAAGACTCCGGCCACATCACTGTCCGCCAGCACATCGTCCCCGCCTGCGCCCTCGGCCTTTTGCAGCCATTGTTCGGCGGTGGCATCGATGGTTTTGGCGATCAGCTCCTCCATCTCGACCTGGCGCAAGGCGAACAGCATCTCCGGCTGACTGTCGAGACGGCTACCGATGCCGTAGAGAGTGGCGGCGACATGCTTGCACATCGATGCCCAGTCCGGGCAGGAGCAGTCGAACTCGATCTCCTTCGGGGTCGGGAACAGGCCGCCGTCAATCTCGAAAAAGGCTTCGCGCAAGGCTTCCGGGAACTTGCCGGCCAGCAGGTCAGCCAGTGAATCGAGCTGGGTCAGGGCGGTTCCGCGAAGCTCCTTCCATACTTTCTTGACCAGCGGCCTGATCTTCACCGTCACCTGATAGGGGCGGGTGCGACTGCCCTGCACCAAGGCAACGGCCTGGCCGGGCGATATCCGCAAGTCGAGCACGGCACCGTGTCGGACATAGCTGCGACCGCGCCCGATCCGGTTGCTGTAGTCGGCATAGCGCTCGAGGTTTGCGTTCCAGCTCTCCCCCCACCAGGTCGAGGCGATCTTGCGGCCACCGATGATGACCGGCTGGATCGCCGCGTCCTTTTTGCGCAGTTTTTCCACACCCTGCTGGTTGCGCCTCTTTTTTTCATACACCGGAATATATTCCGGGAAGCCATAGTCGTATCGTCCGTAGCGTGCCATTGTTTTCCTTGATTTTTCCATCCTGCATAAGAAGAGAAGCTGATCGGTAAATTTATCCGTCGACAATGCAACATAAATCTGAAAATACTGATTCCAAGCTATGCATCGGAATAATGGTATCGGCCATAGGTGCAACGGTTGCAACCAACAGCCGGGAAACGACTACGGCGACGCTACGGGCTGCGATTCAGGCTAAGGACGATGGGCGAAAGAGACGGGTGCCGAAGCCACTTGCAGGCAATCCAGCCTGGGCGATGCATCGTCCTCGACCTGTTTTATGGTCTGGATGACAGTTTTAGTGTGTTTCCGGGAGACGACGATGGTGCAGCGTTCTCGGGGCTCGCCCGAGGGGGCGCCGTCCATTTTTAGTTTTCTAGTCCGGGCAATGGTTGCACCGTTGGCGCCCGCCTGCAAGGCGGCCTCCACATATCTGCCAGAGCTTTCCTCCGGGCAAACCAGAGTGATTTCCACGCAGTCTCTCTGCAATTGCAGTCCGATATCTTTATCGAGTTCGGAAAACCGGCGTCTCCAGGCGGTACCGGCCTTCAGGTCGTCGATGGCCGCGATCATCTGGTCCATGCTGGCGGGGTGTTCCTGGGGGCCGATCAGGAGGCTGGTGTCGAGCATGCCACGAAGTACCGGACTGCAATAGACGAACCCTTTGCCGGGGCGGTTGAGCCTGCCTCTTTCAATCAGCAACCGTATCAGGCCCTCCGCATCCAAGGCTGGTACCAGCAGATGGACCAGCTCTTTCTCCGGCGGTACCGTGATACGAAGAAGCCCTAGGCGGTCGCGCATGCCGGCACCTATGCCCAGGGAGACTATCGGCACTCCGGTACCTAGCTCCAGAGCCAGTTTCGCCAACTCCTCGCCGCTGCCGCTCATCGACATGATGCAAGTGATCAAGGCCAGGTCCTGAAGCCATCGAGGGGGGGAAGCCTCGGCGGGCACCGACGCGGCGGAGCTATGCCGACTGAGCGTCGAAGCGGCATATTCCCTGACCTCCTGCGCATAGACCGTGCCACGCCCGGGAAGGTTGATTTCCAAGGCGGCGGCAATATGCCCCATCAGCGCGGACGATGCCGGTGCGGGAGCAATGAATTGAAATAATTCGAGCGGGCTGTCCTCGAGCCTTTCGACATGCCCGGCCAACCCCAGGCGCCGAGAGCTGCGGCGGCGCCGCACCGAGCGGCCACTTTCCATC
>SLNM01000197.1 GCA_007133055.1 Lentisphaeria bacterium | reverse complement strand
TAGAGGACTATGCGACTCTCCCGGCCAGCGCCCAGCAAATGACGGCAGTCACGCAACAGCCGCCCGGCCGTATCAACGGCGCGGGCTACCACCATGTCGAAAGACACCCGCAAGTCAGGGTGCCGCGCCGCCTCCCGCGCCTGACCATGCCAGACCTCGATATTGTCCAGTCCCAGCGACGCCCCGGTCCGACGGACAAACTCAACTTTTTTTCCGGTACTCTCGATGCCGACAAGGTGCCATTGCGGAAAGGCGCAGGCCAGGGGCAGCAAGGGAAAGCCGGCGCCGCAGCCGACATCGGCCACCCGCAATGTTTTATCGACAAACTCCGGCAGCGCCCGGCCAATGGCCAGGGAGTCGGCCACGTGCTTGCCCCAGAATTCGACCGGCTCGGTCAGCCGGGTGAGGTTCGTCTGCCGACCGGCCGACCGCAGCATCTCCGCCAGCCGGGCCAGGCGGGCAACCACCTCGGTCAGGCGCTCCCGCTCGACCCCGCAGGCCGCGAGAAAATCAATGACTTCAGAAGAGGGTGGAACGAAGGTGGTCATTGGCATGCCGCAATAATCTTAGCCCGAATAATTCATGCGAATTCGGCTATGTGCTATTATCTATTCATTTTAAACAGATGATCGCAAAGAACGCGAAGGGGGTGCATTTATAGCCACGAGAAACACCAAAAAGTCACGAAAAGGGCTGCATTTTTGAACCACTAATGGACACTGATTCACACTAATCATGGCGCAAGGATTAAGCTCTCCCGTTGGTCGAGTTTGCTCCTCCCGCAGGTGTCATCCCTTTGGGAAATTTGGTTGTTTTGTCCACTGTAGTGTTGTTCCCCTTTGCGTCCTTTGCGTGCTTCTGTAAAATATAATGCTTTTTTGTGTCTTTTTGTGTTTTTTGTGGCTATACAATGTTCGAAGCAATCTACGGCAAACTTGGCTCGTGAATCAATCAGGCCAGCAGGCCGAAAATCAAAAACACCGTGGCCAGTATCGCCAGAGCAGTAGCCAAACAATGGCGGAAGGAGGTGGATGCCAGGGCGCGTTCGAATGCGTCACGCATCAGCCACGGCATGGCTACCAGCAACGCGCCCACCAGGGCAATGAGGTAGACGATGGCCGAAAACAGCGGGCGGCCCGGCAGAGCGACCGTGAAGGCGGCGTGAAGCAGCCAGACCAGGCAAAGCAAGAGGAAGCCGCCAAAAGCGCGGGCGAATAAAAAGGACAGAAAATAATAGGCAAGCGCGGCAACCAAAAAAACCAGCGGCCCAGGCACTGGCACTGGCCATTTCTCCCATAGCCAAAAGATCAAAAGCCACTGATATCTCGCCATATCCCCCTCCAGCATCAGCGCCACGTGCCAAGCCGACCACAGTAGGCAGACCAAGGCCAGTGCCGCGCCCAGTTCACGATGGCGCGGCAGGCCAAGGCAAAACTTGGGATGACGCGGCAGAAAGAAAAGAAATAGCAGAAACACCTGCCAAATAAGCAGGCTGAACAGAACTGCACTCTGAGTAAACGACATTGAATGCTCCCCGTCTCAAACAACAAAAACGATGCACCGCGACTTTGACTGCGTTGACAGCGGTTGACAGTGGAACAATAGCCTCCGTCCGCCGCTTTTGCAACTTGCCGCGGCGAAGCTTGTCGAAAACTTCTTGTTTGGTGCTACATTACTAACGGCGTTCATCGTTTTAACGCTTACAACCATATAAATGGCAACCATAAACAGGAGAAGTTACTGATGGCTGGAAAAATGACAACGATCGACGGCAACACAGCGGCGACCCACGTGGCCTATGCCTTCAGTGAAGTGGCGGCGATTTACCCGATCACCCCCTCGTCGAACATGGGTGAACTGGCCGATGCCTGGGCCGCCCAGGGACGACAAAACATACTAGACCGGACCGTGTCGGTGGTGGAAATGCAGTCCGAGGCCGGCGCCGCCGGGGCGGTTCACGGATCTTTGAGCGCCGGCGCCCTCACCACCACTTTCACCGCCTCCCAGGGATTGCTGCTGATGATCCCGAACATGCACAAGATCGCGGGCGAGATGCTGCCCGCCGTATTCCACGTGTCGGCCCGCTCCCTGGCCACCCAGTCTCTCTCAATCTTCGGCGACCACAGCGATGTCATGAGCTGCCGCAACACCGGTTTCGCCATGCTGGCCAGCGCCTCTGTCCAGGAAGTCCTCGACCTGGCCACGGTCGCCCACCTGACCACACTGCAAAGCGACATACCCTTCCTCCACTTCTTCGATGGTTTCAGGACTTCGCACGAAGTCCAGAAGGTGGAGATAATCGACTACGACACACTCAAAGGACTGTTTGATTTCGAGCAACTGGCCCGGTTCCGGAACCGGGCGATGCGGCCGGACAAGCCGATCATCAAGGTTGGAGCGCAGAATCCGGACGTTTACTTTCAGGGGCGGGAAGCCAGTAACCGCTACTACAACGCACTGCCCGGCCTGGTTCAGGAGACCATGGACCGGCTGGCCAGGATTACCGGCCGCCAGTACCATCTCTTCGACTATGTCGGCGCCCCGGACGCCACCAAGGTGGTGGTGGTCATGGGGTCCGGCTGCGAAACAGTCGAGGAAACCGTGAACTATCTGTGCAAGCGGGGCGAGAAAGTCGGCGCTGTCAAGGTTCGCCTCTACCGCCCGTTCGCGGCGGACCGTTTTGTCGACGCCCTGCCGCAAACGGTCGAGAAGGTCGCAGTGCTCGACCGGACCAAGGAGCCCGGTTCCCAGGGCGAGCCGCTTTACCTCGATATTCGGGCCGCTCTGGCCGACCGCGACGTGCGCGTGATCGGCGGCCGCTATGGCCTGTCCTCCAAGGAGTTTACTCCGTCCATGGTGAACGCTGTGTTCAGACACCTTGACCAGTCCGGGTTCCACGGCTTCACCGTCGGCATCAACGACGATGTAACCAACCTCTCCCTGTCGGTCGACGAGTTGATCGACACCGAGGACCCGGAAGTAGTGCGCTGCATGTTCTGGGGGCTCGGCTCCGACGGCACGGTCGGTGCCAACAAAGACTCGATCAAGCTGATCGGAGACAACACCGACATGTATGCCCAGGGCTACTTTGTCTATGACTCCAAGAAATCAGGCGGCATCACCATCAGCCATCTGCGCTTCGGTAAAAAACCGATCGCCTCGCCCTACCTGATCAGCACCGCCGACTTCGTCGCCTGCCACAATCCCGCATACATCGGGCGCTACGACATGATTTCATGCCTCAAGCCGGACGGAGTGTTCCTGCTCAACTCCGAATGGAGCAACGATGAAGTTTTCGCCAGACTGACCTCTGACATGCAGGAGCTGATTATTGAACGCAATATCCGCTTCTATAACATCAACGCCCTGGACATCTCCATGCGGGCCGGGCTAGGACAGCGCATCAATACAGTGATGCAGACCGCCTTCTTCAAAATTTCCGGGGTGCTTCCCGAAGAGCAGGCGATCAAGCTGATCAAAGATTCCCTGAAAAAACGGTTCATCACCAAGGGCGAGGACATTGTCAAGCAGAACTGGGAATGCGTTGACGCAACGGCGGCGGCGCTGCAGGAGGTCAAGGCGCCCGGCTCTCTGTCTGAAGCCAAGGGTTCCTATCAACCCAAAGCGCTGATCGCCGAAGACGCCTCCGACTTCGCCAGAAACGTGATTCTGCCGGTCATGCATCAGCAAGGGGACTCGATCCCGGTGTCCAAGATGTCATATGACGGCATCCTTCCCACTGCCACCTCGGCTCTGGAAAAGCGTGGCATCGCCCCGCGCGTTCCCCAGTGGCAGCCGGACAACTGCATTCAATGCAACATCTGCTCCATGTCCTGTCCGCACGGAGTCATTCGGGCCAAGCAAATCGCGCCGGACGATCTGGAATCGGCGCCGGACGGTTTTCACACCATCAAGTCGGGCACCAAGAACGAGCGCGACCTGCGCTATCGCATTCAAGTTTACTGCGAGGACTGCACCGGC
>SLNM01000037.1 GCA_007133055.1 Lentisphaeria bacterium | reverse complement strand
ATACCGTCTTCCGCCAATACCGTGCCCGGGCATCAGCAGGTTGCAGAGCAGTTCGTGGAAAGGGTTCGTGGCGGAAACTATGAGCGATTTTGTGGCGAGGAGGGGCTGCTGCGCACCTGGATAATTGACGCCGTTTATCGCTCTGCCGCCGCAGGCAGGGAGATAAGGCTGAGCGAATTGGAGCAGGAATATCAAGCCTTGCATAATTTGGGGTAAGCAATCATGAACAAGATATCGGAAGTCCAGATTTACGATACTACCTTGCGCGACGGTACCCAGGCCGAGGGCGTCTCTTTCTCGAGGGCTGATAAAATCCGTATCGCCGAGCAGTTGGACACCTTCGGGGTCGCCTATGTCGAAGGCGGATGGCCCGGCTCCAACCCCAAGGACATGGAGTTCTTCGAGGCGGTTCGGGGCCGGACTTTCAAGCATGCTAAAATCACCGCCTTCGGCAGCACCCGGCGAGCGAGCAACCCGCCTTTCGAAGACCATAATCTGCGCACCCTGCTGGAGGCGGAAACCCCGGCCATCGCTCTGTTCGGCAAGTCCTGGCTGCTCCACGTTCACCAGGCACTGCGGGTCGAGCCGGAGGTCAATTTGGCGATGATCGCCGATTCATGCGCCTTTCTTAAAGACCAGGGGCGAGAGGTGATTTTTGACGCCGAGCATTTTTTCGACGGCTATTTTGACCATCCCGAATATGCCCTGGCATCTTTGCACAAGGCAGTCGAGGGCGGTGCTTCGACCGTGGTCTTGTGCGACACCAACGGCGGCACTATGCCGCACCAGATCGAGCAGGTCTGCCGCACCGTCAGGGACGCACTGCCCGGCCAGGTAGTTTTGGGCATTCACTGTCACAACGACGGGGATTGCGCGGCCGCCAACAGTATTATGGCGGTGCTTGCCGGCGCCACTCACGTACACGGTACTATTAACGGCATTGGCGAACGTTGCGGCAACGCCGACCTGTGTTCGATCATTGCGGCGCTGGAACTGAAACTTGGCCGGCGCTGTCTGCCGGAAGGAAAACTGGTGCATCTGCGGGAGCTGAGTACGTTTGTCTATGACCTGGCCAACCTGCATCCGAACATGCACCAGCCATACGTAGGCAAAAGCGCTTTCGCCCACAAGGGCGGCATCCATGTCAACGCGGTGCAGAAGGACAGTCGCACCTACGAGCATATTGCCCCGGAAAAGGTCGGCAACAGCCGCCGCGTACTGGTTTCCGACCTGGCCGGCGGCAGCAATATCATGGCCAAGGCGGCGGAGCATTCGATCAGTCTGGATCAGAAAAGCGATGAGGCCCGGGAGATTCTGGCCGAACTCAAGAGGCTCGAGGGGCAGGGCTATGAATATGAGGCGGCGGACGCATCTTTCTTCCTGCTGATGCAGAAGATGCTGAAGAAACACGCCCCGTTTTTCACCCTCGAAGGATTCCGTGTGATCGTCGAAAAGCGTGGTCCGCAGGCCCCGTGTATTTCGGAGGCCACAATCAAAATTACCGTGGACGAGGAAACGGAGCTGGCGGCGGCCGAGGGGGAGGGTCCGGTCAACGCTCTCGATTGCGCCCTGCGCAAGGTGCTGCATCGGTTCTACCCGGAAATCAGCCAGGTGCATTTGCGCGACTTCAAGGTGCGCATTCTCGAGGGCGAAGCGGGCACCGCGGCCAAAACCAGGGTGCTGATCGAGTCTGGCGACGGGCGTAGCATTTGGGGCACAGTCGGGGTCAGCGAGAATATTATCGAGGCCAGTTGGCAGGCTCTGCTGGATTCGGTCGAGTATGTTCTCTTTCGCAAGGAGGCAGAGCAGTGATTGTCGTAACCGGCGGCGCCGGTTTTATCGGCAGCGCTCTGATTTGGGCGCTGAACAGTCGCGGACGGGAGGATGTTCTGGTGGTCGACCGCCTGGGCACCGACGACCGCTGGCGCAATCTGCGGGCTCTGAGCTACGCGGACTTCATGGACAAGGATGATTTTATTGACTTGGTGCGGTGCCGGCGTTTGCCCGGGGGGATCGAAACTATTCTGCATATGGGCGCTTGCTCTGACACGGCCGAGAACGATGCTGATTTTTTAATGCGCAACAACTTTGCCTATAGCAAGAACCTGATCGAATACGCAGTCGAACAGGGGATTCGCCTGGTCTATGCCTCGAGCGCCGCCACCTACGGCGACGGCGAGCAGGGATATGCCGACGATGAGAACCAACTGCCCAGGCTGCGCCCCCTGAACATGTATGGATATTCCAAGCATATCACCGATCTGTGGGCCTGGCGTCAGGGCGCTCTCGCAGCGGTGGCCGGGGTCAAGTTTTCCAATGTTTTCGGCCCCAATGAGTATCACAAGGGTGAAATGCGCAGCCTCGTGCATAAGGCTTTCGGCCAGATGAAGGAGAGCGGTCGGGTGCGGCTGTTCAAGTCGTACCGCCCGGAATACGCCGACGGCGAGCAGGTAAGGGACTTTATCTACGTCAAGGACGCAGTAGCCATGACGTTGTACCTGGCCGAGCATGGTGAATTGAACGGATTGTTCAATATTGGCTCCGGTTGCGCACGCAGTTGGAACGATTTAGTCCGGTCCCTGTCCAAGGCGATGGAACGCGGGTGCCAGATAGAGTATGTCGAGATGCCCGAACAGTTGAGGGCGCGCTATCAATATCACACGAGACTGAATATTGATAAAATAAAGCGAGTCGGCTGGCGGCAGGTTTCGCGCAGCCTGGAGGAGGGGGTCAAGGACTACGTGAAAAAATACATGCTTGAGGATAAATTCCTGGGCGAGGAATAAACAAGATACTTTTTGGCTCTTTCTGGGGTTTTATAGGTAACAGCGCGGGGTGTCAGGTTTCAGGTTTCACACTAAAATAAAAAGAAACAAGCTTTTTTTTGTAAAAGGGTTTGCATAGGCTTTTTCCCATACTATGTTAAATCGTTGTTTGGCAATTATGGGGTGAATTTCTCTTTTTTCAATGTCGATTTCAGTTTAGTCATGGCTGATTTTGGCTTGATATATCTGAAGTGAGAGAGAAGCAGTAGTAAAAATTGTTAGGGTCTGTCAAAAAAAAAGAAAAAAATGGAGTCGAAAAGACAAATGAAAACAAAGAAATCCGTGTTTACTCTGATCGAACTGTTGGTTGTCATCGCTATCATCGCTATCCTGGCCGGTCTGCTGTTGCCTGCCCTGAGCACCGCCCGCGAACGGGCGCGCCGGGTTCAGTGCGTCAGTAACTTGCGCCAGATAGGCATCGCCCTGCAGGGGTATGATATGGATTATAACAATTATCCTGGGGGTAGCAACCTGACACATGGTTCGACCGGTGGTCTGCTGGCAAAGGATGGCGCTGGTGCGGATGCCAAGCTGTGGTTGGATGTGCCGGAGGACATCTTCAAGTGCCCCAGCTCCGACGGTGATCCGTCGCACTATGCCTATATTGGCACAGACACAGCCGCCAGTGCTACTTTCCCTGGATATGGTGGCTACACTCCGAACGACGCAATTGTCTCCGATTTCGAGGGCAATCATAATCCGAGCGACTTCATGAACATTCTGAAGGCCGACTTGAGCCATGTAAGCGGATATCGCGACCCGGATTCGGATGATTTTGGAGAAAATACGGCGCTGCACGACGCCGCTCGTGACTAAGCCGAGTTAGGTTGCATACGTGCAATAACCAAAATCAAAGGACCGGAGGCTTCTCAGCCTCCGGTCTTTTTATTTGTAATCGACCGGCGGCGGCCCGCCGTCTCCATCTGTTTGAGGCGGACTGGAGCGGCCGCGTCCTCGCGGTCATGATTTTTTCCCGGTTTTGCCCGCGAGGACTTCATGGCCCCTGCTTAATTCACCATTTTTCCCGAGTCATGGATCATCACGGGGTCATGAAGACATGCAGTCACGAAGTCAAATGATATTCGGCATACGATATCTGCACATAATACTACGGCATTGCAACCGCCGCAATGCGTCAGCGAAAGGTGGAAGAATAGCAGT
>SLNM01000097.1 GCA_007133055.1 Lentisphaeria bacterium | reverse complement strand
TGGCAGAAAGCACCTATATGGCTGTTCGAAGACAGAAAGAATGACTCTCGCAAAGGCGCAAAGATCGCAAAGATGGATGAGAACTGCATAGGCAAAGAAATCGTGGACGCTGCTATTGCGGTTTTGAAGCTCACCGGCAAGAAGCTCGGTTACCTGCTGAACTTCGTCGAGAACCTGATGAAGCGTGGCATCACTCGCACGGTCAACGGCCTCCCCGAATAAAAAAATCCTTGGCGATCTTGGCGGCTTGGCGAGAGAAAAATAAATTTGAACAAGTCACTTCAGCAGCCGGCGTTGGCATGTAGAGGAAGAGCACGTCGCGTACGGATCAAAAAGTGCGCTGTGCCCCTTTGGATGGCCTGAAACCTGAAACCCGAAACCCGAAACCTGAACTCTGAACTCTGCCACGAGCAATGCATCATTTCTGAATGTGAATTGAAACAAGCTGCCCACTCAAATTGAAAAGGAACCTAAAAAAGGGGGGCGAGGTATTTTCCCCGCCCCCCCGGTCTTTTGGGCCCGGCGTTCAGCCGATGGCACTCTCACCTTTCTCACCGGTTCTGATCCGGATGCATTCGAGCAGCTCCGTGACCAATATCTTACCGTCCCCGATCTTGCCGGTACGGGCGCCGGCCACAATTCCCTCGATGGTGCGCTCCACGAAATCCTCGTTGACTGCGATATCGATGCGGATCTTCTTTAGCAGATTTACTTCGATATCGACGCCGCGGTAGGTTTCGCGATAGCCCTTCTGCTGGCCGCAGCCGAGGGCGTTGGTAACCGACATCTTGAACACTTCCCGCTCGTAGAGAGCTTTCTTGACGGCGGGGAGCCGCTCCGGTTGGATATAAGCTGTAATCAGTTTCATGTTTGATCTCCTTGTCTTTTCTATGACTGGCTATTGCAATTATTGAGTGCTGAAGACTTGGAATCCGCTGTAGGCTTCTTCGCCATGCTCGCCGATATCCAGTCCGCGCAGCTCCTCTTCAGCTTCGACTCGCAGGAAGCCAAGCCCTTTCAGGATGAAGAACAGGATCAACATAGCGACAAAGGCCCAGGCGGCAATTGCGAACCCGCCGAGAGCCTGCACGCCGAGATCGGCTCCGCCGAAAATCCCGGCTGCGAGAACTCCCCAGATACCGCACAAGCCATGCACTGGCCAGGCGCCGACCGGGTCGTCGATTCTCAGACGGTCGAGCAGCTTGACCCCGCCCACCACCAGCAAGCCGGCGATTGCACCGATGGCGATGGCCGCAGGATTCGAGACGATGTCGCAGTTGGCGGTGATCCCGACCAAACCGGCCAGCACACCGTTAAGTGCCATGGTCAGTTCGGGCTTTCCGAAGGCGATCCAGGTGGCGAACATGGCGAACAATCCGCCTGCGGCCGCCGCCAGAATCGTGTTAACCGCAACCTGGGCGATGGCATTGACATCCTCCAGCCCGCTGATTGCAAGCTGGCTGCCCGGGTTGAAACCAAACCATCCAAACCAGAGAATGAACACTCCGAGAGCGGCGAAGGTCAGGTTGTGCCCCGGCATGGCCCGCGGAGTGCCGTCCGGACCGAAACGCCCAATTCTCGGTCCGAGAGCAATGGCTCCGGCGAGACCGGCGAAACCGCCAACCGCATGCACGATCGCCGAACCGGCGAAGTCATGGAATCCCATAGCGTCAAGCCAACCGCCGCCCCAGGTCCAGAAGCCGCTGATCGGATAGACCAGGGCGGTCAGCACCGCGCTGTAGACTAGATAGGATACGAACTTCATGCGCCCGGCCACGGCACCCGAAACGATGGTGGCCGCAGTGGCTGCGAAGGCGGCCTGAAAAAACCAGTTGAGCTGTGGATGCAGTACGCCGCCGCCGGCCGCCTCGCTCAGTTCGGTGTCAATACCAAAGCCGCTCCAGCCGATCCAGCCGCCGAGCAGCGGGTCACCGTACATGAAACTGTAGCCGACGAGAAAGAACAGAAGAGCGCCGAGACACAAATCCATGACATTCTTGAACAGAATATTGACCGTGTTCTTGGCCGCGTTTAAGCCCGCTTCCAAAATTGCGAAGCCGGGTTGCATGAAGATGACCAGAAGCGCGCAGACAAACAGGAACATATTGTCAAGCGCAAAGCTGGAAACGGCCATCGATTCACCGATGTTTGCCGCCTCGGCATGTTCACCGGCCGGGGCGGCAAGCGCACCCAGCAAAATGGTAGCCGAAATAATTAGGATGCTTCTTTTCATGGTTGTTTTTCCTTTATTTTTTTGTTATTTCTCCGGCGGCTGCAATCCGCAGCCCGCCGGAGGTATTTAGAAACTGTAGGACAAACCGACCCCGCCAAACAGATTGCCGGGACGGCCAACCGCACGTCGGAGTTCGCCTGCAATCAGGTCGGAGTAGGTCACAAAGACAGTGGCTTCGAGCGCTTCCGCCAGCACATAGGTCAGACCGGCGGACACAGACATGTCAACCAGTGCATGTCTGTTGACCCCGAAGTAACCGTCATTGTTAGCTTTGTCACCCCAGCCGACTCCCGCGCCCAGCTCCAGACCAAGTCGCTCGGACAAGGCGAAATCGCGGCCGATTGCCAGATTGACATACCAGCCGTCGGTTGCGTCGATGTCGCGATAGACAGTCAGGGTCGGGGATAGCGGCAGATCGAACTCCGCCGAACCATACAGTTCGGTGGTGGGGTCGTCTCCGCTTTCCGGGAAGGTATAAAGGATGGCGCCAAACTCCAGGTCCAAACCGTCCGCCGGCTCGAATCCATAGCTCAGAGTGTAGGCGATCTCCGATATTCGATAATGGTTGCCCGGACTATTGACATCGGTCAGGTCCAGGTTGGTCCAGAAGTCGAAGCTCAGCCCGCGCAGACTAAGAGTCAGCCCGGGCTGAACTACCGGATCGTCGGTTATCACCATGCCGCGCCAGACATACTGACTGACCGCCTCGGCATAGACCTCGACTTCGATTTCGGATAGCAATCCGCCCGCTTCACGGGCCGAACTTTGAGGAGCGGCAAGAATGCCGCCTGCCAAAATGGCCATGGTCAGGATGCTCGATACTGTTTTTCTCATTCTCATGATTTGGTTCCTTTCTTTTGGTTTCTGACTATCTGTCCAACGAGTCTGCAATCGCACTGTTTTTTTTGCTATAGGCGTTCTCCTTATTATTTGGGTTTGCGGTTTTGCTTGCCGAGTCCGAAAATAGGTTCCGTACTTCACTTCGTCGTGGCTTTTTTAGTTGATCGCCTGCCGAATGATGATTTTCGCAATGGCATTCTTTGTGCCAGTTTAAAAAAATTATTACTTAATCTCCTGCATATTATAGATTTATACCATCATTTCGCAATCCATCCCCAATCATCTTAGCATTCCAAAAGAACACATAAACGTATCAATAATTCAATTATATACGTATTTGTACAACAAGCCGTCCGGTATTGATATTCGAGTGTTCATTCCACCTGATGCAGCTAACCTGAATAATTCACGAGCCATCTACTGCAAGTCGCCATTGCACGCAATCTCAACAGCTTGCAGCCGACACCGCTCTTTGGAGTACGTCCAGTACGCCGCGACCGGCTTACGGCTGTAAGCTGTTGATCTCACGCACACTGGCACCTCTCGCTACGAAGTTCATGAATTAATCAGGCTAAGGCTGACGCATTACTTTTGAAATGTCATTTGTATTGCTGTGATATGAGTATATAGTAAATTTAGGTTGAGAGAGGAATGATTATCGGCACTCGGCAATTTATTTTAATTCGGTTTCATGGCTGTTTTCTCCGCGTCCTTTCTCAAGAAAATCACGCCGTCAGGCGGGTATTCCGAGTGTTGCGAGGAAACCCTTGAACCACTATTTGGAGGTTATTATGAAAAGCTACAGTCGATGTTTGAAAAGCCGGCGCACAACGACCGGGTTAACTTGGAGAGGCGGCATCCTGTTCCTGGCGGCATGGAGCTTGGGACTGGCTGGCGTTATGCAGGCGGCCGCGC
>SLNM01000285.1 GCA_007133055.1 Lentisphaeria bacterium | reverse complement strand
CGGCCCTGGGTGGCCAGCCAGGCGGCGATGAGGGCATTGCCGAACCGATCCGGCAGCGAGTCCGCCAGCAAACCGGGAAGACCGTGAAAGCTTTCCGCCGCCTGCCTCGATCCGTTCAACGGTTCTTTTACCGATCCCCGCCTCTTCAGCGGCCTGCGCCTGAGTCAATCCCAGATCAAGGCGCCGCCGGGCCATACGTTGCCCGAGCTCGACAAGTATGGCTTCGTCGGACATCTGTTTTTCGATCTTCACGACAACCTCCATTGTTTTTAATCGCAACATAAGGCGATAAAAACACAATGCAAGTTATTTATCGCCATATATTGCGAAGCACCCCCGTATGAGTTCACGGCTTTAGCGTGCTGTGCTCCGCCCAGAGCGGGCTGCCGCCCGCAATTGCAGCCCCCGCGCAGTCCGCCTTAGGCGGATGGCTCAATCGGTATTTTATCGGGGGAACCTTCGTTCAGTAATTGTGCCGCCAAAAGATTCCCACACCGCCCTCCCGGTTGATACCGATCCCGCTCTCCAAAATCAGCCGAGGTGTCAGTTCGACCTCCACTCCGAACTCATCCGAGCCTGGAGCCAGGCCGGTCCGGGCCCGCAAATAAACGCGCTCGTGAACATAGCGTCCGGCCCCCACCCTGGGAGCCCCGTCCTGATCGAGGACAATTCCAAGCTCATCCAGGCCGATCATCGAACGCAGCCGCCCCATGACATCCGGCCCCGTGCCTCCCCGCGCCAGGGTGGCGGCCGCGTTCGCCAACTGCACGGCCTGCAGCGGGGTCAGGGTGGCAACCGAGCGACCAAACAGAAGCCAGGCCAGGATTTCATCCGGCGGCATTGGCGGGTCCGAGGCAAGCTCGAAATCCAACGTGGCAGCGGTTCCAATCACCCTGACCTCAATCTGCCGGCCGCGGCGGCGATAAGAGCCGCGCACGTCAAATTGCGGATCGGGAGGAACCGAACCGTCGAAGGCGACAAAGGATTCTCGCGCCAGCCGGAAATTTCGCCCCAGCAACCTAAGCCTGCCGCGCACCAGCTCCAGACGGCCGCGAAGCTGCGGTTCGGCGCCGGTGCCGCCAACTTGCAGCCTGCCGCGCCATTCGGAATCGAGGCCGCGGCCGCGGAGGTAGCCGCGAGCCGGCAATTCCAGGTCCAAATCCAGATGCAGGGAGTAGTCCAAGCGTCCCGCCGCAGCCGCGTCAGCGGGCTGGACCACTTGTTCGCGGCCAATCTCCACCACCGGCAGACCAGCAACCTCCGACGGTCTGCCTTCGGGGACATCTGCCTCGATTTGCTGAAAAGACAGGTTCCCGCGCAAATTCGCCCGCTCCCGGTTGCCCTCGGCAACCACACTGGCCGACGCAATGTCAACCGTGCCCAGGCGATGACGCAACAAACGAAAATCTCCCAGCTCGCTTTCCACTCGCCAGGAAAACCCCTCGCCGGCTTCCCATTGTAAATTTCCCCCGCCGTCCAGGAGCCCCGCTCGGCCATCCCCGGCCGAGAACTCGAAATTGAAGGAACCATCTGCCACCGGCCACGCTCGCATGTCGATATCGGTCAGATAAATGCCACTGTTCAAGTGCTCATAGACACCCTGGGACAATCGGAACTGCCCTGTCACCTCCGGCATCGGCAGGCTGCCGGCCATGGTCAAGTCGAGACTTACCACCCCCTGCAGGCTATGCTCCGGGGGCAGCAGGACACCGGCCTGCAACGCCATTTCCAGATCGCTCAAATCAATCTCGTCAATCTGCAAACGGCCGTTCACATTCCCGCCCTCGCGCCGCCCTTCGGCCATCAGCGTGGCCGGGCCCAGAGACAATCGAACCGGCGACAACACCGTGGTCTCATCCTTATGCCAAATCCGCAGAGGCCCGACCAAGGCGAAGGAGCCGCCTGCGAACTCGCCCTGCATTTGCGACAACTCGAATTCGTGTCTCTCGTGGTCCCGGCGATAGTAACCGGCCAGAGCGCCGTTCACATCTTCCGCAATACGCCCCGCGAACGTGCTCTCGAACTCGAAAGCATCCGACACGAATTCGACCTTGAGAATGCCCCGGTCTATAGTCAGACTCCCTGCGCCGGCGCGGGCAATCGAAATTTCGGCCCGCCCCGCCGGCTGTCGGAAAAGGTCGTCCGCCGAAATGGTCAATGCGCTCTCTTCCACAGACCAATCGCCCCAGGCTTGACTGCGACCAACAGCCTTTACCTGGGCCTGCTGACGGTCGTCCTGGCTGGACAGTTCAATTTCACATTCGATTTCCCCGGCCGGCGCGGGAGTCAAATTCAGCCAGGCACCGAGTCGGGAAATATCTTCCGCCTCCGCCTTCAGTCTCCCCTCAAGCAATCCGGCCGCCGTATTCCACTGCGTTGTTCCCGCCAGGCGCGCCTGCAAACCGCGGACCATTATGTCATCAAAGGTCAGGCGAGCATTCGACCAGTCGAAAGCGCAGCTCGCATCAAGCTGCTCGTCCCGATACTGAACACCGGCCGTCAGTTCACCGCCCCATCGTTCCCCGATCCGGGCAAAGTCTGCGGCGGCCCGCAGATTGACCGGCGACAGCTCGTTGCAGGTCAAATCCGACCCCGTCAACACGACCTGCCACGCCGAACTGGCGACCGGCCCCTCGACCTTTGCCGACAATGCCGCCCGCCCTTGCAGCTCCGTCCCGAGCAAGCCACCCAGCCAGGCTAGGTCGTCAACCCGTAGGCTAGTGTCAACGCTTAGTTCGCCGGCTTCAAATAGATAATCGCCGCCCCCGGACAATTCACCGACCGCCAACTCCAAATTAAAATCAGTGACCGACAGCCTATCCCCCGTCACCAAGCGCCATTTGCCACTCGCCCGCGGCCGGTCACCGACCGCCTCCCCCAAGGCAGGCAGAGCCAAGTCCAAGCCGGGCAAGCTCCATTCGGTCGATGCGAAGTACATTCCGCGCCTAATATCGCCCTGTAACTCGGCCCGCAAATCGAGATCTCCCGCCCAGCCTTCCCGCCATTCCGCCGGTGGCAGCCAGTTGGGAAGATCAACGACTTCCATCGCCAACTCGCAATCGAACAGCAAGGAATTAAAATCGACTTCCCCCGCCCCCTCCGCCTTTATCGAACCACCACTTAAAACCGCTTCTTCGACCCGCAGGCGAGTCCCAAAATCGTATTTGGACTTGATGGCCAGCTCGACTTCCGAGGGCAACCGCGGATAGTCCAGCGCCTGCAACCCGGTAAAAGTCGAACTCAAGTCCGCCTCCACCCGCCATGCCTGTTCAACATACATAAAATCCAGCGCGCCCGTCATTGACACCTGCTGACAGGACACGGCCGGGCTGATCAATTCGCCCAACTCCAAACCCAGCCGTATTCGCGGAAGATCGAGAGCACCCTCCGCCGTCACCAGCAGATATAGCGAATCAGAGCTGCTGACACCGAAATTTGCGAGCAGTGGCTCAAGTTCGCCGACAACCAGTTCCATGCCTCCCTCGATTTGTCGCTGCTCCAAACCAAGCGTGCCAACACCGCGCAAATCAACCCCGGCCAGGGCAAGATGCAGTTGGCCGGACAATACTTTGTCGACCGGCTTCAACTTAAGCCGCAGATCGCCGGCAAGCGTTTCCCCCCCGTAGTAAGCGCGGATAAATTCCGGCAGATACTCCTCCGGCACCACCATTGCCCCGGTTGCCGCCATAAGCCAGTCGCGCTTGCGAGCAACTGCCAGATGGAAGGCCAGCTCGCCGCCGTCTCCGTCCAAACGCCGCAGCAATCCCCGCTCGACCGTCAGCGCGTGTTCATCGGCTGTCACCTCGGCCTGCAAAGCAATCACGGCCTGATCCCCAATGAGGTTCTGCGGCAACCAACATCGGCCGACCAGTAAACGCTCGACCCGCAACGGCGGCAAGCCCCATCGCCACGCCGGCTCCGACCACGACCATGCCGCCCTTTCCGACTCCCTCTCCTCGCCAGCCGGGATTCTCTCCCATAAAACACTTTCCACACTCAATTCGAAAATATGAATCGAGCGCCTAAAGACCAGCTCGGACCATGACCAGTGAATGCGGACATTCCGAAGCTCGGCCCATTCCCCCTCCCGATCTTCCAGCCGGACCCGGTCAAATCTTGCATCGAAGGGGACGCGGCCGTGCAAGCCCGCGACCACTACCGCCCCGTAATCGCCATCCAACCACCGGTTCAAGCTGTCCTCGACCAGCCTGCGGCCAACCGGAGTCTGCAGAAAAACCCCGCCACCGAATAGGACCAGCGCAAGCAGCAACCAGCCGCCCAGCACAAGCCAGACCAGACGCTTCAGCCATTTTTTACCATTGCCCGATTTCATACTGTACGGTCGCCATAGTTTCGCTGGCTCGATTTTTCTGACCTAATTGACCTAGCTGACCAGATTGATTTGCGCCATTCGTCCAATCCGTCCAATCCGTCCAATCCGTCTGATCTGTCTGGTCGCCCGTGCCGCCATCGCAGTTAACCAGGCTAAAAAGACTGCCCGATACTAACATACAAATACACACCCTGGTCAATGCCGGAGCGCCGGTTCAGTGGGATGGCAATATCGCCGCGAATCGGCCCGAAGTCAGTGAAAAAACGATAACCTACACCACAGCCCAGCAGCAAGTCATCGGCAAAACTCGGATAGGCTTCCCGGTAAACCTGTCCGCCATCGACAAACAATGCCAGGCCAGACCGCCCCCCCAGACGAACTCTCAGCTCGGAACTGAATTCGACCAAGGACAACCCCCCGGTCGGCACCCCCGCCCGCCGAGGCCCCACCGACTGGTATCCGTAACCCCTGATCGAACCGCCGCCGCCACTGAAAAAACGCTCGTCCTTGGGCACTTCCGAAACTGACTCAGCGCCAATCATGCCCACTGCCAGTCGATTGGCCCAAACCAACTGCCGCTCCGCCCACAACTGAAGATAATAGGCCGCCGAGCCGTAAGTCTTGAAAAAATAGACATCGGGATCGAGGGTGTCGAGAAATGGCGTCATTTTCAGATGCATCCGCCAACCCCGACTGGGATTGAGAATATCGTCTCGACTGTCCCAGGTCAAATCAACCGGGAAAAACAGCAGCCCGACCCGCCGCCGGCGGTCCAGCTCGTTGATTCTGGCTAGTCGGTAGCCGACACCCCCGCCCGCTTCCAGCCGCGCGGTCAGTTGCCGCCCCAGGCGCGAAGTCGCATACCAGCCGCGAGTCTCATAGGCATCCCCCCGTTCATCGACATAGCCGCTCTTCAATTGCAATGAATAGCCAGCTCCAAACAAGTCGGGGATTAAATAACCCCCCTCCAGCCCGGACTTGAATTCGGAGAACAACAAGTCGAAATTCAAACGCTCGCCCCCGCCCCGGAAGTTGCGATGCAGCCAGCCAATCTTCAATTCCGGCCCCGTATCGGTTTGATAGCCGGCCCCGAAACGAACCGTGCGCGGCTTGCGCTCGTGCAGCCGTGCTTTAATCGGCAGCCGCCCGTCCTCGTCAAGCTCCGTTCCAGGCTCAATGCGAATCAGGGAAAACAAACCGCTGGCAAACCATGCGCTACGGAGTTCGTTCAGCTTGGAAGCCTGATACAACTGCCCTGTTCGCCAAGGCATCCAACGCTCGACATATTCGCGCCTAACCCGCTCTAGCCCCTCGACCTCCAGATCGCCGAAAACCGCCCGGGGTCCCGGTTCGAGGCGAAAGAACACGACCGCGCTTTGCCGCCGGTGATCGACAACCACTTGCCGAAGCGCAACATCGGCAAACGGATAGCCGTTGTCTCTCAGATAGTCGACCAACTTCGTCCGGGCCGCATGAACCCGAGACGCCTCGATGCGCATCCCCGGACGCAGGCCGAATTCCTCGGCATCCGGAATCTCGACCGCAGTCAGCAACTTCGCATCGGCTTCCTCGAACACGACGCGGTCAAGCAAATAGGGTGGGCCGGTGGAAACAGCAAACTCCACTCGCCATACATCGCGAGCATCGTCTATGCTGGTCTCCACGCTCGGAGAATAATACCCAAAGGCACGCAAAGCTGAAATGATCTCATCCCGGTCCGCCTGTACCCGCCGATCCAACTGACCACGCGTGTGAACCGGCCTCCGCTCGCGCCACCGATAAGTTTCCGACACCTGCTCGAAAACCTCGCGCAAACGTGAATCAAAGTCACCGACAAACTGAACATGATAACGCAGATCATGCAGCGACTCGACCGGTCGATCCGCCAGCACCCCCGACAACGACAAGCAAAACATGCCGACGCAGAAAAGTATTCCCGAAAATATATGTCGTGCCAGAATCATCAACCTGCAAAGTCCTGATCGAAATAAGCTTCCTGGAGCCGCCCGGCATCGGACGCTGATTCAACGGCGGCGGCCCGCCGTCGCCAACCTTGTGCATTCATCAGAGAATTGCGAAATGTGCGAATCGAGCCAACTGTAGGTTGGGAGTCCGTCCCGACCAGGCTCGATTCGCACGGGCCGGACAGATTCCGCCCATACGAAAAGCCCATTTCGCAATTCCCTGTTGTGCATTCATCGTAACTGCTGGCGCCGGCGTCGGTCGAACTCGACCACTGCTCGATAGGACAGGTCTCCGCCGAAAATGTCGAGCGCGCTGCCAACAGTGGCGTCAACCCTGCCCCGGCCCAGCTCAACAATCATCTCCAAGTCCGCCAGAGAGCGCACCCCCCCAGCATAGGTAACTACGGTCGGACATGCCTCGCCCAGCAAACGCACCAAGGTCTCGTCTATGCCGCTGCGACACCCTTCGACATCCACTCCATGAATCAGAAATTCTCCGCAGCAAGCGGAAAGTTCACGCAGGCTCCGCGCATCAACCTTCAGAGTCGTTGTCTGCTGCCAGCGGCGAGTGGCCACTAGATAATCCTGACCCCGCCGCCGGCAACTGAGATCGACCACAAGCCTTTCCGAGCCGACCGCCGCCGCCATTGCCGCCAGTCGGTCATGACTAAAACACTCACCGACAAACAACCAGGACGTGACAATCACCTTGGCCGCTCCGGCCTCCAGCCAATCCCCGGCGTTTTCCGGATTGATTCCACCCCCGATTTGCCAGCCTCCCGGATCGGCCGCCAATGCAGCCCTGGCCTGAGCCTCGTTGCCCGACCCCAGCATGATCACATGGCCGCCGGTCAATCCGTCTTCGCGATACATCCTGGCAAACTCGGCAGCCGACCGCTCTGTCGTGAAATTCGTCCGCAGTGCCGACCGATCACCGTCCCGCAGGCTGCCGCCAATAATTTGCTTGACCTGTCCCTGGTGTAAATCAATGCATGGTCTGATTCGCATGAGCAATTGCCTTGTTTATTTATGTAAGAACCTGCCGTGCAGTTAATTGCTCTGGCTTAGCCGCAAACCCCCACAGATTCCCAACCTACAGTTGGCTCGATTCGCACATTTCGCAATTCTCTGAAACGCAATGAAAGAGCCCTGCATGAACCGTCAATCTACCGTTTCCGCTCCAAACATCAAGCTTGAAGACTACTGGCATATTGCCGAACACCGTTTATCGTACCATTGGATAAGTTAAGAACGTCGTGCGCAATACGTACGTTCACCAAGCTTTAAATTTTTTCATGCCAAACCAGGAGGCACCACCATGAGCAGACCGGTAACATTATTCACTGGGCAATGGGCGGATTTGGACTTTTCCAGCATCTGCGAGAAGGCAACGGAATTCGGCTATGACGGTCTCGAACTCGCCTGCTGGGGCGATCATTTCGAGGTTGACCAGGCGACTCCGGCATACTGTCGGGCCAAGCGCGAGCAGCTCGACCAGCACGGTCTGATCTGCCGGGCGGTCGGCGCCCACCTGGTCGGGCAGGCGGTCTGCGACCGCATCGACCAGCGGCACCAGGGGGTGCTGCCGCCGTATGTCTGGGGGGACGGCGATCCCGAGGCAGTCCGGCAGCGGGCGGCCCAGGAAATGATCGCCACGGCGGAAGCCGCCAGGAACTTCGGAGCCGAAGTAGTCACCGGTTTCACTGGCAGTCCGATTTGGCACCTGCTTTACTCCTTCCCGCCAGCGCCGCCGAACATGATCGAGGACGGCTTTGCCGAATTCGGACGCCGCTGGCGACCGATTCTTGACGCCTTCCAAAAGCACGGCGTGAAATTCGCCCTGGAAGTGCATCCAACCGAAATCGCCTTTGACATAGCGACTGCCGAAAGAGCGTTGCAGGCGGTCGACAACCATCCTGCATTCGGGTTCAACTACGATCCCAGCCACCTAGGCTACCAGGGAGTGGACTACCTGGAATTCATCCATCGTTTCGGCGAGCGGATTTTTCACGTCCACATGAAGGATGTCGGCTGGTCCGAAAGGCCGACTGAAGCCGGGGTCTTCGGCGGGCATCTCCCCTTCGGCGACCGGCGACGCTACTGGGACTTCCGCTCGCTCGGACGCGGAAACATTGACTTTGAAGAAATCATCCGGGCTCTAAATCGAATCAACTACCAAGGCCCTCTGTCGGTGGAATGGGAGGATTCCGGCATGGATCGCGACCATGGCGCCGCCGAAGCCTGTGAATTTGTCCGGCAAATTGACTTTCCCGCCTCGGAGCTGGCCTTCGACGCCGCCTTTGAGAAGGAATAAGCATTGTCTGAGTTAATTGATTTTATGATAATCTAAAACAACAAGGAAAAGATCATGAGCAAACACCGGATTTCAGTACAGTTGTATAGCGTTCGCGAGGCGCTCGGGCAGGATTTGTCCGGCACCCTGGCGGAACTGGCCAGGATCGGATTTCGCTATGTCGAGCCGGCTGGCTATTGCGGCCTGGATGCCGCGAGCTTCGCCCGTGAGCTGCAAAAAGCCGGACTGCAGGCGCCGAGCATTCATGGCTCACTGCCGGTCGGGGACGACTGCAACCGAATAATCGAAGAAGCCCAGGCGCTGGGCGTGAAATACCTGATCACCGGCGGCCCCGCCGGCGGCTGGGACTCCTGGCATTCGCAAGACTCGATTCGGCGCGAGGCCGATACCTACAACCAGGCCGCCGCCAACGCCAGACCCCATGGTATTCAGGTCGGCTTCCACAACCACGATATGGAAATGCGGGAAATCGACGGCCAGCCGGCCTACCGAATTTTTCTCGAAGCGGCGGCGCCGGAGGTACTGTGGACCATCGACACCTACTGGGTTAAGGTCGGCGGGCGTGACCCGGTGGCCGTAGTCAAAGAGGCCGGGAAGCGCAACCAAATCGTGCATATCAAAGACGGCCCGGGAGTCAAGGAGGAACCGATGGTAGCCGCCGGCGAAGGCATTATGGACTTCCCCCCGATCATCGCCGCCGCCGACCACGCCAAATACCTGTGCATTGAATTGGACCGTTGCGCCACCGACATGATGGAGGCGGTAGGCAAAAGCTTCCGCTACTTGCAGGGGTTGATCCAATAATGGCAGGTCCGGCAGCGGCAATTGTTTTTTGTCAAACTCGGACTACATTACCTGCCTTTGCCGATTAACACCTCGTTGGTGGTTGTAATTACCTGAAAATTGACTTCGGAGATATGCGGATGTACGCGATAATTTCTTACAAAGGCCGTCAGCACCGGATCGAGCCGGGAACGGTATTCACGGTTGACCGGGTGGAAGCCGAGCCGGGCGCCTCTGTCAAGCTGGAGGATTGTGTGCTCATGGCCAGCGGCGACGACGGCCTCAAAACCGGTTCGCCGACGGTGCGGAACGCCATGGTTGAACTTGAGATAATGGATCATTTCCGCGACCGCAAATTGGTGGTTTTCAAGATGAAACGCCGTAAGAGCCATCGCCGCAAGCAGGGGCATCGCCAGGAAATGACTCGGGTTCGCGTCAAAGACATCGTCCTCGGCTGAATCACCGCCCCCAGAAAGCCTCCTGGTTTGGGTACTACCTTTGGGGAATTGCAAAACATGGGAGGTTTCGTGGGTCGACTCGGATAGTCGACCTACAAATAAATTGGATTGGGACAGAACTAGCCTGATTAATTCATGAACTTCGTAGCGAGAGGTGCCAGTGTGCGTGAGATCAGCAGCTTGCAGCCGTAAACCGGTCGCGGGCGTACTTGACGTACTCCAAGATCGGTGTCGGCTGCAAGCTGTTGAGATTGCGTGCAATGGCGCCTCGCAGCAGATGGCTCATGAATTATTCAGGCTAGGATGCAGTCAGCCATTCTCGCCTGTAAGCAGCAAACTGCCAAGCGAAGGCTGTTCTCCCGCTCACGTTTTCCGATGCTTATATCAAAGTGAAAGAGTTTTCCCATGCCCCCCCATAGCCAGCAGCGTAATCTGGACTATCACCGCCTACCGCAACCGGGCAAGATCGCCCTGGCGCCGACCAAGCCATGCTCGACCCAGGCCGAGCTGTCGATGGCCTACAGTCCGGGTGTGGCCGATCCATGCCGGGAGATTTCGCGTCAGCCCGACACCGTCTTCGAGTATACGGCTCGCGGCAACCTGGTGGCGGTGGTCAGCGACGGCACCGCCGTTCTCGGTCTTGGCAACATCGGCCCCGCCGCCGCCCTGCCGGTGATGGAAGGCAAGGCCGTCCTTTTCAAGCGGTTCGCCGACATCGACGCTTTCCCCGTCTGTCTCGACCATGTCCTTGGCAGGGATGGCCGCACCGACCCGGACAAGCTGATCGAAACCACCGCCGCCCTCGAACCCACCTTCGGCGGCATCAATCTGGAGGATATCGGCGCTCCCGCCTGCTTCGAGGTGGAATGCAGATTAAAAACCAGAATGGGCATCCCCGTTTTCCATGACGACCAGCACGGCACTGCAATTATTTCCCTGGCCGGTGTGATTAACGCCTTGCAGTTGGTCGACAAAGCAATAGCGGACATTAAAGTGGTGGTGAACGGAGCCGGCGCCGCCGGGATTGCCTGCGCCGAATTTTATATCGCGGCCGGAGTGCAGCGTGAAAATGTCATTGTTTGCGACACCAAAGGGGTCATTTACAGAGGACGTCCGGGCGACCTGACCGAGCAGAAGACCCGTTTGGCGGCGGACACCCGGGCCCGCACCCTGGCGGATGCCGTGCGCGGCGCCGATGTTTTCCTCGGCCTCTCGATTGCCGATTGCATGACCGCCGAGATGGTACGGTCAATGGCACACCGGCCGATCATCTTTGCCATGGCCAACCCCGACCCTGAAATCACCCCGCAAAGCGCGTTGGCCGGCGGCGCGGCAGTGGTGGGTACGGGGCGTACCGATTTCCCCAATCAAATCAACAACGTTCTGGGTTTCCCCGGCATCTTCCGCGGCGCCCTCGATGTACGCGCCCGCGACATCAACGAGGAAATGAAGGTTGCTGCCAGCCGGGCGCTGGCGGAAATCGCCTGCGAGGAAATCCCCGCGGACATACAAAACTACCTGGCCCGGGCCTATCCGCAGGATCACAGCGACGGCATGTTTGCCGGCAACAATCCGCTGAAGCCAACCTACGTTATTCCCAAGCCCTTCGATCCGCGCGTTGTTCCGCGCGTTGCCCGCTATGTAGCCCAGGCGGCGATGCAAAGCGGCGTGGCGCAAACTACGATTCAAGACCTGGACCGGTACGAAGCAGCAGTGGCCAAACGCCTCCATACTGACCTTTGCCAGAATCCGTGAAAAAACTGGCGAGAAGTTTATTATTATATAGCGGCATGCCTTCCGCCTGTCTGCGTACGTCGCACAGGCAGGCCGCACATCTGCACCGCCGCTGAAATTTCACGGCATCAGGCTTTAATCAGCCTAGACTGATTAATGCGAACTCGACCATTCATCACTACAGCTATGCTTTCCGTGGTTTCGGCGACATACCCTTTTTTTCCTTCTTCTCCCGACGTTTTTCCTTTAAGGAGCGCACAGGTGTACGCATTTTGCTGCCTTTGTCCTTTTTCTTCGCCATGGCTTTTTCTCCCTGTTTGCATTGCTGATTTCACGCCCGCAAAATTGCCTGATTCTTTCTCCGCCACCTATGTCGGATTAGCCTGAATCAAGCGGGTCATACACCGACTGGATCGACCTTTTTTTTGGCTTTCCGCTCTCGAATAAAATCAACGACTTGACTGTGCCCTTCGCTAGTGGCGCAGGAGAGCGGGGTCTCGCCGCTGTCATCGCTGGCATTGACATTGGCCCCGTGTTCGATCAAAAGCTTCACGATCTCGAAATGTCCTTCGAACGCGGCCAAATGTAGCGGTGTACCGCCGTTATCGTCTTTTGCATTGATTTTCGCTCCGTGATCAATCAATATCTTGACTATCTCGAAGCAGCCACTGCTGGCGGCATCGTGGAGCGGGGTAACATCGTTGACCGTTTTAGTGTTTGCCCGCGCCCTGTCCTGTAAAATACGTCTGACAGCCTCAACCTTCCATTCGGCTATGGCTTGAAAAATATTGTTTTCATGATTGTTCATGATATTCTCTCCCTTAATAATTATTCGCGAATATATTTTGTCTCTGAGAATTTGTATGCATTGCAAGAGAAGCAAAATAGAATCAAGGCGGAATAAGGCTTTTGTCCACCAGGAGCATACAATCACTTTGACGGTTCAACTTGCCCAAGCTCATGCGCTTGGGTATGATAGCGGTCTTGACGAAGTATTGATTATTCATTGATTCCATGCCTCCTAAGCAACCTGACCACTTTGGCATGCCCCGTAGCGGCGGCCAAACGAAACGGTGTCAGTCCATGCATGCTTACAGCAGTGGCATCCGCTCCGCGTGCAAGCAAATCGCGCACAATATCTGATCTGCCTGAAAGAGCAGCCGCATGCATCGGCGTAAAGCCATTGTCAAGCTTTACATTGACGTCCGCCCAGTTCGATATCAGCAGCCTGGCAATTTTGCTATGGCCCCGCATGGCGGCTTCATAAAGCGGGGTCGTACCATCGAAGCGCTTCGCATTGACATCCCTGCCCGCCGCCAGCAGACCTTCTACTTTTTGAAAATCGCCCTCCGCTACAGCCTCGTGAATATCCCCAGCCATTGCAAATCACTCCTGCGACACCGCCCATAAACTACAAATGCCAGCCTCGTCCGGAGACTGACAACTAAAATTCCGCTTTTGCGTTGTAATGACATTATGTAGGCAAAATTACCTATACCTTAGACCATAATACAGGGAATGCAAGTCGTGAAATACGGGCAGGGCAATACGTCAGTCAAAGGCGGAAAGGTCGTGGCGGGTGACGATGGCGGCGATCAGTCAAGGCGGACAGGCGCGAACGGCAGACGATTGTTGTGTGTCATCGTAATCCGTCCGAGTCCGAATTCAGATATTCGGCGACCGAAGCCATATCCTTGTCGCCGCGTCCGGAAAGATTGACGACAAGGCTATCCTGGCGATCGTATCGGGTTGCCCGCTCCATTGCCGCAGCCACGGCGTGAGCCGATTCCAGGGCGGGTATGATACCTTCGAGCCGGCACAGCGTTTGGAACGCCGCCACCGCCTGATGGTCGTCGACGCAGCAGTATTCCGCCCTGCCGCTGTCGTGCAATTGCGCGTGCTCCGGACCGACGCCCGGATAGTCGAGTCCGGCGGAAATTGAATGACTGATTTGAATCTGTCCGTCGGCATCCTGAAGAAGATATGTTTTGTTGCCGTGCAAGACGCCGATCCGACCGCCGCCAATGCTGGCGGCGTGCCGCCCCGTGTCCAGTCCCAGGCCGCCCGCTTCGACTCCGAGAAGGGCGACTTCGGGGTCTTCCCGGAATCCTTCGAAAATACCGATGGCATTGCTGCCGCCGCCAACGCAGGCGACAATCTGGCGCGGCAGACGATTCTCTTTCTGCATAATCTGCTGCCTGGCTTCGCGACCGATGACGGATTGAAACTTCTTGACCATGTCCGGATATGGATGAGGTCCGGCCACCGAGCCGATCACATAGAAGGTTTCGCGCACCGTGGTCACCCAGTCCCGAAGTGCTTCATTCATGGCATCCTTGAGAGTGGCTGACCCGCACTTGACCGGCACCACCCGGGCTCCCAGGTAGTGCATGCGCTGCACGTTCGCCTGCTGCCGTCGAATATCCTCCGTGCCCATGAAGATATCGCATTTCAGTCCGAAAAGAGCGGCCACTGTGGCGGTAGCCACGCCGTGCATGCCGGCACCGGTCTCGGCGATCAGCCGCGGTTTACCCATGCGCTTGGCCAGCAGTGCCTGGCCGACCGTGTTGTTGACCTTGTGGGCGCCGGTGTGATTGAGATCCTCGCGCTTTAGATAGATGCGGGCGCCGCCGCAGTGCTCCGTCAGGCGGTCAGCCAAGTATAGCGGGGTGGGCCGTCCGACGTAATCGGACAGAATTCGGTTGAACTGGTCATGAAACTGCGGATCGCACCAGGCTTCGACAAAGGCGGTCTCCAGTTCAAGCAGGGCGGGCATCAGGGTTTCCGCCACATACCGACCGCCGTAGGGGCCGTAGTGCCCCACCCCCGGTTGAGTTTGTCCAATCATGTCTATCTCCCAATACGATGACTTTGCCTGTTTGTCCCGCACCATTTTTGCCGTTCCTGCTCTATGCATGATTCTCGCCCTCAACGACAACCTTAATCCATGATAAAATGGCGGTTCTTTCTCACTTTGAGTGGGTAGCTTGTTTCAATTCACATTCAGAAATGATGCATTGCTCGTGACAGAATTCGGGTTTCAGGTTTCAGGTTTCAGGCCAGAGGGGCACAGCGGACTTTCTGATCCGTACGCGACGTGGTTTTCCTCTACATGCCAACGCCGGCTGCTGAAGTGACTTGTTCGAATATATTTTTCTCTCGCCAAGCCGCCAAGATCGCCAAGGATTT
>SLNM01000292.1 GCA_007133055.1 Lentisphaeria bacterium | reverse complement strand
GACACCGCCGAAGGCAGAGCCGGAGCGTAGCGTAGGCAACGTTCATGAATCCCCGCGGGCATCCGGAGACGGCGGGCCTCCGCCGTTAACCACCGTCCGAGGCCGGACGGCCCCAGCAAGAAAACGTCGCCCGTAAGCGTCGTCCGGCTTTCTATTTCGATAAGGGTTCGGGACAAGGTTCTGGACAAGGCGAAGGCTTGCCGCCGCTTTCAACTGCAGCCCCTGCGCCAACGGCGCTGTGCACACCAGACCGGGGCAACGCCCCGGGTAACGACAATCAAACAACAAGTGCGCTGAAGGCGCCCCGCATAATCTTCGTGTTCCTTCGTGTTCTTCGTGGTGAAATCGGTCCTGTTTCGATGCCGATAGCGACCCCACCCCGACCCCGATTAGGCTTCGTAACCGTTAGCCGGGGTTCGATTACGACAACGGATTGGATTCGGCGGTCGAGTCGGATACTCGACCTACGACTTGCTTTGCCGACATCTGGCACGGCAAGTTGCCGGAATTTCCGACGGCACGGGTTGACGTGCGGGGATTCGGCCTTATTCTATTATTTTACAGTGGAAGGCGAAATGAGACGAAATAATCCGGTTGAGGCGGAGCTTCGCAAAAATATTTTATTTGAAATCGGCGGTTCACTATACCCAAACACAACTAAGGAGAAAGAACTATGTTAGTCAGCGCCTTTGTCTTGATTAAAGTGGGAGAGAAGGATCTGTTTGCGATCAGCGACAAGCTGCTCAGTTACGACGGGATCACGGAAGTCCACGTGGTGGCGGGCGAATACGATATTGTGGCGGTGGTTCGCGTACCCGACAATACCAGCCTTTCCAAGCTGCTGACCGAGCAGGTCGTACATACTCCCGGCATTCTCAGCACCAAGACTTTGATCTCGCTGCAGTCTCAGGCGACATTCGATCTGGACGAAGTATTTTCCGGACGGTCATAGCATGAATTAATCAGGCTCGTACGAGGTCCGGAAGAATGTCCGCTGAGTTTGTCCACCTGCATCTTCACACTGATTTCAGCCTGCTTGACGGCGCCTGCAAGATAAGCGAGGTAGCCGCTCGCGCCCGCGAATTACGCATGCCCGCGGTGGCCTGCACCGACCATGGCAACATGGGGGGTGTCGTAATTTTTTATGAGGCGATGCACAAAGCCGGGGTAAAGCCGATCATCGGCTGCGAGTTCTATGTTGCTCCCGGCCGCCATGACGAACGCGGCAAGCAAGGGCCGCACACCCAGGGCTACCACTTGGTGCTGCTGGCTGAAAACATGGACGGATACCGCAACCTCTGCAAGCTTAATTCCCGGGCCTGGCTCGATGGATTCTACTACAAACCACGCATCGACAAGGCCATGCTGGCCGAGCACAACCGCGGCCTGATCGCCCTGTCCGCCTGTGTCTCAGGCGAAATACCGGCCTGCATCATCGAAGACAACCCCGATGGCGCGGCCAAAGCCCTCTCCCAGTACATCGATATTTTCGGGCGCGACCGATTCTACCTGGAAATTCAGGACCACGGCATGCAGCACCAGGCCAAGGCCAACCGCTCGCTCATTGCCATGGCACGGGAATACGAACTGCCGCTGGTCGCCACTAACGATGTCCACTACTTGCAGCAGGACCACGCCCCCGCCCACGACGTTCTGCTGTGCATCGGCACCCAGGCTGCGCTTGACGACCCGAACCGGCTGCGCTATTTCGGAGACCAGTTCTACTTCAAGTCCGGCGATGAAATGAAAAAGCTGTTCGCAGAAAGACCGGACGCCCTGAGCAACACTCTGGCTGTCGCCGAACGCTGCAATGTCGCGCTGCAAATCGGGGAGACCATGGAGAACCACTACCCGGTATTCACGGTGCCGGACGACGCCGGCCGGGAGGATTTTCTGCGCGACCTCTGCTTGCAGGCCGTGCCCGAGCGTTATAATTTCGACCCACAACAGCCATCCGAGAGCCTGACCGAAGACCAGCGGCGGTTGCTGGCCCGAATCGACTACGAACTCGGAGTGATCAACCAGGCCGGCTTCACCAGCTATTACCTGGTAGTCTGGGATTTCATCCGCTTCGCCCGCGAGTCCGGCATTCCCGTCGGTCCGGGCCGGGGCAGCGGCGCGGGCAGTCTGATCGCCTATCTGACCTGGATTACCGACATTGACCCGATCAAGTACGGTTTGCTGTTCGAGCGGTTTCTCAATCCCGAACGAGTCAGCCCCCCGGATTTCGACATTGACTTGTGCGAACGCCGCCGACAGGAGGTGATCGCCTATGTCCGAAACAAGTACGGCGCTGACAACGTGGCCCAGATCGGCACCTACGGCACTCTCAAGACCAAGGCGGTGATCAAGGATGTGGCCCGCACCATGGGCCGACTTTTCGCCGAAGTCAACACACTGACCAAACTGATTCCCAACGACCCAAAAATCACCTTGGAGGAGGCGGTCGAGAACAGCCAGGAGCTGCGTCAGCTGGCCGAGTCCGAAGAATGGGTGCGGGAAGTGATCAAGCACTCGAAAGTGCTCGAAGGGCTGAACCGCAACCCCTCGATTCACCCGGCCGGTGTAATCATCGGTGACCAGCCGATCACTAACTTGATACCGCTGGGCCGAGGCTCCGGAAACGAAGTGGTCACCCAGTACCCGGCCGGCCCCTGCGAAGCCATGGGGATGTTGAAAATGGACTTCCTCGGGCTGCGCACCCTGACCATTATTCAGAACACGGTCGAACAGGTCAACCGCAACCGCGATCAGAAAATCGACCCTCGCACTATCCCCTTTGACGACGCCGCCACCTTTGACCTGCTGAACAAGGGCAATACGGTCGCCGTCTTTCAGTTGGAATCCGGCGGCATGCGCGATCTCTGCCGGCGCTTCGGACTCAGCCGAATCGAGGACATCATCGCCCTGATCGCCCTGTACCGCCCCGGCCCTATGCGATTCCTCGATGAATTTATCCAGCGCAAGACGGGCCAGCGCAAAATCGAATATGACCGACCGGAACTGGAACCGATTCTGGCTGAAACCTACGGCATCATGCTGTACCAGGAACAGGTCATGCAGGTGGTTCAGACTCTGGCCGGATTCACCCTGGGCCAGGCGGATATTCTGCGCCGGGCAATGGGCAAGAAGAGCCACGATGTAATGGCCCGGGAACACCCGCGCTTCATCGCAGGCTGCGTTGACAACGGCATCAACCGACACCAGGCACAGGCGATCTGGGAGAAAATTGTCAAGTTCGCCGACTATGGTTTCAACAAATCGCACAGCGCCGCCTACGCCTTTCTCTCCTATCGCACCGCCTATTGCAAGGCCAACTATCCCAGGGAGTTCATGTCCGCCGTTCTGAACAGTGAAATCGGCAATGCCGAGAAGCTGGCCTTCTTCCTGCGCGAATGCCTCGATATGCAGATCGAAGTGGCGCCGCCGAATGTCAACAGCTCGAATCTGGCTTTCACTGTGGACGGAGACCGCATCTGCTTCGGCCTGGGCGCCATCAAGGGGGTTGGAGGGCAGGCGGCCGAGCAGATCATTGCGGCCCGCGAGGAACACGGGTTGTTTGTCGACCTGCTGGACTTCTGCGAAAAGGTCGGCAGCAAAATCAATAAGCGGGCGATGGAAAACCTATGCCGGGCAGGCGCCTTCGACTGCTTCGGACTGCATCGGTCGCAAGTGATGGCCCTGCTGGACGAAGCCGTCGCGCGAGCCCATCAAAAGCTGCAGGACCAGGCCGCCGGCCAAGGCTCGCTGTTCGACATGCTGGAGGATGAGGCGGCCGCGGAAGCGCTGCAAATAACCATCCCGGACCTGCCCGAATGGGAAGCCCATGACCTGCTTGGATTCGAAAAGGAGCTGCTCGGATTCTACGTAACCGGCCATCCCCTGAACCGCTACCATGACATTATCGAAGTGTTTCAATTGCACAGCCCCCGGGAAATACTGGCATTGAATGACCGAACCAATGGCGAGCTGAGCACCAGAGTCGGCGGCATCATTGCCGCCATCGACCAGAAACGCGGACGG
>SLNM01000323.1 GCA_007133055.1 Lentisphaeria bacterium | reverse complement strand
GGGGGTCGCAAGTCGAACGACACTCAGAAAGAAAAATGCCCAACCAGTCTATTTTCAGCAAGTTACGCAATACTATGAAAACGGGGCGTTCCATTTGCGCTTAAAAGTGAGTTCTGGTATTAACGGCGGAGGCCCGCCGTCCCCAGGCAACCCGCCGTCCTCACTTGCATGGCTTTCAGGGCTTCGACTCGGTCGTCGAATGGCAGTCTTTGCGAGCCGACGATTTGATAGTTCTCATGTCCCTTGCCGGCGATCAGGATTACTTCGCCGGGCTGCGCTTTGGCCATGGCCTGCCGGATTGCCTGTCTGCGGTCCTCGATGATTATGCAGTCGGCGTTGGCCGGGATCCCCTGTCTAATGTCTTCGATGATAGTGTCCGACGGTTCCGATCGCGGGTTGTCGCTGGTCAGGTATATCCGGTCGGCCAGCCTGGCGGCCACCCGGCCCATGCGCGGGCGTTTTTCCCGGTCGCGGTCGCCGCCGCAGCCGAAGACGACGGAGAGCCGCGCCGGTTTGAGTCGACGCAGAGCTTGCAGCACATTTTTCAGAGCGTCATCGGTGTGGGCATAGTCGACAAACACCCGGTAGTCCTGTTCGCCGGGGACTGGTTCCAGTCGGCCGGGGGCGCCTTTGAACAGAGCGCAGGCTTGTTTGATTTCATCTTCCGGCAATCCCAGCTCCCAGGCCAAGGCTGCGGCTCCGGCCGTGTTCATGACGTTGAAGCGGCCGATCAGGGGGGAGGCCAGGGACAGAGTCCGCTTTCGCTGCCGGTCGAGCAGGCGAAATTGAGTACCTTGCAGGGTGGTTTTTGCCTGTTCAACCTGCAAGTCGGCTTGGTGCCTGATGGCGAATCCGAGCGGCCGGGTTGATCCGTCCTCCAGCAACAGCCTCCGCAGCTTACGTCCGTGCAGGTCGTCCTGGTTAATCATGGCTGGCGCCCGTTTTTCCAAGTGTTCGGTGAACAAGCGTTGTTTAGCCTGGAAATAGTTTTTTCGGCTCCGGTGATAGTCGCCATGGTCGCCAGTGAGGTTGGTGAAGAGCGCCGCCTGCAGTTGTCCTTTGCCGAGTCGGTGCTGGGCGAGGGCATGGCTGGAGACCTCCATGACCAGCCACTCTGTCCGGGCCTCGACCATTTGTCGCAGAACCCTTTGCAGTTCGAACGGGGTTGGCGTGGTCAGACTGGCTGGGATAGTTTGTTCTCCGAACTGGTAGTGGACCGTGCCGATCAGCCCCGTTTTAAGTCCGGCTCGTCGAAGCATATCGCGCAGCAGAAATGCACAGGTGGTCTTGCCGTTGGTGCCGGTAATTCCGACCGTCCGCAAGTTTTGCAGCGGGTGACGGTGTAGGACTTCGGCGATTGCGCCGGCGGCATGATACGCGTCGGACACTCGAACATAGTTGATGGGCGGCTTGGTTTCCAGGATGGTTTCGGAGACTATGGCGGTGGCGCCGGCGGCCATGGCCTGGGGAATGAAGGCGGCACCGTCAAGTTGGGCGCCGGGAATGGCGACGAACAGGTCTCCGGGGCCGACCAGCCGGGAGTCCGAGTCGGCGCCGGCGATCGTAGCGGCGGGATCGCCCCTGAAATCAAGCACCATGTCTCCGAGAGCCTCGAGATAGCGGGAGAGGGGCAGCGGGGGCAGGGGGGGGAGGTCCGGTATAGGTTGTTGCCGATGATTCTGCATTATCCTGAATCCGTGATAAAATTGGCAAAAAAATTATAATACACTAATTGCTAAATGCTTGTACAACGACTGTTTTTCACGAAATCAGGATTGTTTCATGGATGCCTGGCGACCGCCGGCCGGAACGGACTGGGTGCAACTTGCAAGTGCCGCAAGGTTTTTTCCGCGATCCTGGCGAAGGCCGGTCCGGCGACGGTTCCTCCGTAGTATCCGTTTTCAGTTGGTTCGTCGGCCACCACCAGGAGGACAAAGGCGGGGTTTTCGGCCGGCACATAGCCAATGAACGAGGCGATGTGGTGCTGGTCCGAGTATCTTCCGTCAATCACCTTTTGAGCGGTTCCGGTTTTGCCTGCGACTCTGTATCCTTCGACGGCGGCTCTGCGCCCGGTTCCATCCGGGGTGGTTACCGTGGCCAGGGCACGGCTGATTTCGATGGCCGTGCCGGGGCGCAGCACGCGTCCGCGTGGCGGTGGCTGGGTTACTTTAACCTGTCCGTCCGGGTATTCGACTCGGTCAATCAAGTGCAATTGCGGCATAACACCGTCGTTGGCCAGGGCGCAATAGGCTTGAATCATTTGCAGTGGTGTGGCGACCAAACCATGGCCTATGCAGATGCGGGAGAGCGTCAGTCCGTCCCAGTTGGAGAGCGAGTGGAAGATGCCCGGCGCCTCGTTTGGCAGCTCGATGCCGGTCGGTCTGCCGAATCCGAATCTGTGCAGTGTCTGATACATGCGTTGCTCGCCCATTTCCAGGGCGATCTTGGCGGTGCCGATATTGCTGGATTTCTGGATGATCTGCCAGACTGGCAGAACACCGTGGCGCTGTCCGGCGTCGCGCATCGAGCGACCGCGATAGAACCAGAGACCGCGTTCGCAGTCAAACTGGTCCATCAGAGTTACGGTTTGATAGTCGAGCGCGCCGGCCAGGGCGACGGCCTTCATGATCGAGCCCGGCTCGAATCCGTCGCCGACAATCCGATTGCGCCATTGCTCGGGGGTGATGCCGCGGCGCTGATTGGGATCGAAGTTGGGATACTGCACCATGGCCATGATGGCGCCGGTTCGAGGGTTGGCCATGATGGCGTAGGCGGCGTGCGGACGATGTCTTTCGACCATTCGCATCAGCTCTTCCTCGACAATGCTTTGAATTGGCTCGTGGATAGTCAGGAAAATATGGGCGCCGTCGCGGGGTGTGGATTCATTGACGTAGTGGTTGTGCAGCCTTGCGCCTCGCCGGTCGCGTTCGTAGACCAGGCGTCCGCTGGTTGGCTGCAGAATGTGGTTGGCCTCCCGCTCGATGCCTTCGGCTCCCTCTCCCAGGTCATCGAGGAAACCAACGATATTGGCGAACAGATGCTTCTTAGGGTAGTATCTCTGGTTGGAGGGCACGAAGCGCAGTCCGGGCAGTCCGAGTTCCCGCACCTGCCTGGTCAGTTCGATATTGACATTTCTGGCAACTGTAACTTCGACCAGGTTGGTTTGTGCGAAACGTCGCTGGAGCGTATTGTTTTCGACCGGCAGCATAGCGGCCAGCAGGCGGGCGATCTCGTGCGGTTCCCATGACTGAAAGAGGCGCGGCTCGGCCAGGATGTCATAGCCTGCCATGTTGGCGGCCAGCAGGTTGCCGTTGACATCGCGGATTTCGCCGCGCATTCCTGCTTGCGAGCTGGCGGTGGTGTATTTCGCCTGCGCCTTGGTCAGCAGCTCCTGGTGCCGGATTATCTGCAAACGGTAGACATGAGTGCCCAGCGCCACGAACCCCAGGCTGAAGCACAGCCCCATAATCGCCATGCGAACAGTGTATACGGTTTGCGGCATGAACTCGCTTCCTATTCAGGCAGATGGCCGGCCAGCAGGTCGCGACTGGTTTCCCGAACCGGTTCCGGCGGGCGGCGCAGGCTGACCCGGCGGGTCTGCCCGACCATGGGCGGTCGCAAATCGAGCTGGAATTCGGCTACGCGTTTGAGAATTTCGTTTCGACTGGTATAGGTTTCCCGGTCAATGCGCAGGTTTGACAACTGCCGAAGCAGGTTTTCGTTCTGAGCGCGGAGGGTGGAATTCTTACGCTGCAAGGTTTCAGTGCTGCTTTGCATCCAGACATAGGCAATGCCTGTGGCCAGAACCATCAGGCAGGGGAGGATTATTCTGATTATGGTTCCGCGGGCGGAGGCGGTGTCGGCCTGCTCCATGGGTTCGGAGCGGTATACTCTTTTGGTTGCTGTGATTGCCGTATGCATAGCAGGGGTCTCCTGTGTTTCTAATTGATTTTTTCGGCCGCCCTCAGGCGGGCCGGAGCGGCTCGCGGGTTGTCTTTCTTTTCCTCCGGAGCAGCCCGGAGGGGGCGTT
>SLNM01000268.1 GCA_007133055.1 Lentisphaeria bacterium | reverse complement strand
TCCTGCTCGATCGCCAGCTCCCGGCGATATTCGCGAATCCGCGCCTCCGGCACCTCCAGCAGGCGTGCCAGATATTGATCGGCAAACCCATCGAGCTTGGCCGTGCGCAACAACTCCGGCGACGGCAGACCGCCACGACATTCGATTATCCGCTGCTCCAGCTCGACCAGCTCCTTCATCTGTTCGAGAAACCAATGCTTGATCCAGGTACGCCGGTGCAGTTCCTCCACGCTGGCTCCTTTGCGCAGCGCCTCGTAGATAATAAACTGCCGCTCGCTGCTGACCACTTTCAGCAAATCCAACAGCTCCGGCAGCGACCGCTGATTGAAATCTTTGGCAAACCCCAGTCCGCTGCGCCCGATTTCCAGCGAGCGAATGGCTTTGTGCAAAGCCTCCTTGTAAGTGCGTCCGATGGACATAACCTCGCCCACCGCCCGCATCTGGGTGCCCAGTCGATCCTCCGCCTTCTTGAATTTTTCAAAGGCCCAGCGGGCAAACTTAACCACGACATAGTTCCCGGTCGGCGTATAACTCTCCAACGTACCGCCCCGCCAGTAGGGAATTTCATCCAGAGTCAGGCCGGCCGCCAGCTTGGCCGAGATCAGGGCGATCGGGAACCCGGTGGCTTTCGAAGCCAAAGCCGAGGAACGGGAGGTGCGCGGGTTAATTTCGATAACCGTAATCCGATCCTGACCGGGGTCGTACGCAAACTGAACGTTGGTGCCGCCAATCACTCCGATGTCCTCGACAATCCGGTAGGCGTAGTCCTGCAGGCGCAGCTGCACCTTTTTCGGCGTGGTCATCATTGGCGCGGTGCAAAAGGAATCGCCGGTATGCACGCCCATGGCATCGACATTCTCAATAAGGCAGACGGTTATCATGTTGTTCTTTGAGTCCCGCACCACTTCGACCTCGAGCTCCTCCCAGCCCAGCACCGACTCCTCGATCAGTACCTGCCCGACCATGCTGGCGGCGATTCCCCGCGCCACCACGGTCTGCAGCTCCTCGATGTTGTAGACCAAACCGCCACCGGTGCCGCCCAGGGTATACGCCGGACGCACAACCACCGGATACCCCAGATCGTGGGCGATTTTCTCCGCCTCCTCGACCGAGTAGGCCGGCTCGCTGCGCGGCATCGGCACATTCAGCCGTTGCATCGTCTGCTTGAACTGAATCCTGTCCTCGCCGCGTTGAATAGCCTGTAGGTTGACCCCGATCACCTGCACGGAGTTGGCCTCCAAAACACCCTTGTTGGATAGCTCCAAGGCCAGGTTCAACCCCGTCTGACCACCCAGATTGGGCAGTAATGCATCCGGCTTCTCCTTCTCGATAATCTCGGTCAGAGTGCGGGAGTTGAGCGGTTCGATGTAGGTAATGTCGGCGGTTTCCGGATCAGTCATGATCGTGGCCGGATTGGAGTTAACCAGCAGCACTTCGAAGCCCAGCTCCTTGAGCGCCTTGCAGGCCTGCGTGCCGGAATAGTCGAACTCGCAGGCCTGACCGATGACGATCGGCCCTGAACCAATGATCATAACTTTGTTGATGTCGGTGCGACGCGGCATAGTCTGTATTGTTCCTTTCTTTGGTATGGCACGGGAGGCAAAACCAACACCCGTCAAGCTGAGTTTGTTTGAAGGGAAAATGACATTCCAGTTGTGACAAGTATGGGCACAACCGTAGAATGTAAGATAGCCAATGCCATCGAAAATACAAACTCCCTGAAAAACCGACGGTAATGCGTCGGTGAACTCATCTTGTCCCGTTTTTTCTTTGCCGGACGCAGTGCTATGGAAGGGGCTCCTACACTTTGTTATGAGCTTCGGTGGACGAGAGCGGATTACGATTCGCCTTCGTCCTTTGGGACTACAGCGTAAAATGCCTGAGCTACGGACGGACATGGTAGAGCCCCCCCAATCGTCCACCGTTCTCGTCGCCCGTTATCGTCAACCGGTTCCCTGTTTTCGACAAGGTGCGCGACAATGTGCGCGATAAGGTTCGGGAATCACTGCGGCCTCATGGGGACGGCGGGCCTCCGCCGTTGATCACCGTCCGAGGCCGGACGGCTCCAGTTTTTTTGACTTCGTGACTGCATGTCTTCATGACTCCGAAGTATCAATCCGGTGTCACCAAGTCACGAAGACACGGAGTCATGGAGTCAAACTCTACGGGCGGGGACGCCCATAGGTACAAAGGGTGCGTCACGGAGTCAAAAGCTCGGAGGATGATGCGCGACGCGGAAGAATTAAGCACGACCAACGGGAGAGCTTAATCCTTCCGCACCGGATGCATGGTCCTATCTTCGTGATCTTTGTTATCTTCTGTTAAAATTGTCCCCTGCCCCCATCAGTGTTTATCAGTGTCCATCAGTGGTTCAAAATGCAGCCTTTTTCGTGGCTCTTCGTGTCTTTCGTGGCTATTATAAAGTACCTACGGGCGTCCCCGCCCGTAGTTTTGCGCGATGCTCACCGGCACGGCCGGGGACGACCGTGTTACAGGCCGGTTCGCATCGATTCGGTTGCTGTAGAGTCACCTCATTCGTGTATCTCTTCGTGATCGTCGCGACCTTCTGTTCAAATGCTCTCCTGCCCCCTTTCGCGTATTTCGCGTGTTTCGCGGTTGAAAAATTAATCAGGCAAGTTTATTCACCGAGGCGAGAGAACCAGCCGAAACCCCAGATTGCCCAGGCGGGTGTCGGCACCAAACGGGAAGGGTCGGTATTGATAGTCGCAGCGCAGCATTTCCTGCTCGAAATCATTCCAGGACCCACCGCGCCAGGCTTCGAATTCCTCATGCCGGTTGGTGGTCAGCTCCCAGACATTGCCGCCGACTGCGTACAGACCCCATTCATTGCGCCACAGGCCATCGACCGGAGCGGTGTATGGATGCTCGGATTCATATCCCGGAATCTCGTCGGCGTAGTTCAGACCCTGGTCGGTGGCCGGCGGCCAGTCATTGCCCCACGGATACTGGCGCTGATCGCCGCACCGGGCAAACCTGGTCCACTCAGTCCCGGTGGGCAGACGATAGCGATAATTTTCGGGCAAGTGATTATTTCGACGTTCCTGTGCAGTCATCCACTCGGCAAATCGGCGGGCATCGCTGAAATTCACCCGCACCACCGGCTGACGGGGCGCGGACAAAGAATGCCTCCTCTCCCGCCCGCTGTCATGGTCCGGCACCTTCAACCGATATTCCTCGTTGACAACCTCATACTTGCCAACCCACATATCCAGACTCTCGATCCAGGCAAACTGCATGCCGGTCGCGGAGGAGATCCAATCCTCGCCCTTCACCGGCCACTCTCCGCTTTCGACTTCGACCTCGGCGGCTGTTTCTTCAGTGAGTTCGCCATTCTCCGGCGCCGCAGCCCAGTCGTCGGCAACAGTTGCAGCCTCGGCATTGTCTTCCGGGAATATCTGCTCTTCAGCCTCGACCTCTGCCATCGCGCCCGGCCGCTCATCCGGAAGTTCCGCCTGGTCAACATCCTCGGTTAAATACCAGTAGCCAATGGCGCCCAGGAATAATCCGCATAGAAGAACCACCAGCCCGTAAATGCACAGCAGAGGTCCAAACGACGTTTTTCCCTTTCTCTTTCCGTGCCTGATCACATGCGAAGTTGACCGCGTATGAGCAGGCGGTGGCCTATCCGTTGCAGGCTTCCTTGTCTCCGTCCCAGCACTGTCCGGCACTGGCACTTTCAACATAAAAGCATTGCAGCCGGGACATTCAACTTCCTGGCCGGCCATTTCAGGCGGCGCCTCCAAAGACTGTCCGCAATGGGGGCAATCCAAACTAATATATCGCATGTTTAGCCTCCCAGTTCTCGGATTTCGAAAAACCCCGGTGGCCGAATCAAAAAAAATACTATAGTTTTAGTTAGCAAATAAAGCAAATACCACAGCTATACCGTGGGTGATGGGTCAGCGAATGGTCGAGTGTAGCTGGCTCTCATGCCGGTTGACGATAGCGGGCGACAATTATTTCATGATCGGATACGGGGTTGATTTTCGGAGCGGAAACGGTAGATTGAAG
>SLNM01000138.1 GCA_007133055.1 Lentisphaeria bacterium | reverse complement strand
TTGTTAGTTAGGCCGCGTTTTTGACAGGGAAAACGAGTTTTAACATACCGAATTGCGCCAGAAACCACAGGCTGCAATTTTAAAACTCATTTTGGCATACAAAAACAGCTTTTAAGCCCAAAAAAAGGCATAGAAATAAATACAACTCCATGATGTGCAATATATTATACGCGAACGTCACCTATGCCTACCTATGCCCTTTGTCTTTTTCCAGGGCGCGGTACGTGATTGCGGGTCAGCCCTGGAGCCGTCCGGCCTCGGGCGGTAGATTCAACGGCGGCGGCCCGCCGTCTCCAAATAGCTTTTAAACACATAGGAAGATATAACCAGAACTTCGGAAGGGGTTGTCAAGTCGGATTCGGTAGAAATATCGATTATTTTTGACCTCAAAACAGAAGAAAAATCAAGAAAATAATTTCACTTTTTTCGCGGAACCAGGTTGCTTGCGGAAAAAAGTCGGCTTCGGTACATCATGCGATGGACTTGTAACATAAAAGGAACCACGAATGGACACCAATGACACGAATGAACAACAAAAAAACAACATAAGGATTGACAAGAACGGAATATCACCGCCCAACAATGTCGCCATTCCACAAACGCCGGAGGAATTCAGTTGCAGGCAGGATGATGTCCTGGCCGAACATCGCCGGTCGGTCGCCGAGGAAAACGCCATAAGTGGCAATTGGACGAGAGGCCAACTCGGCGCGAATACGCTGCAAGCCGCCGCCAAACCGCCGCTGCCACGCATTGGCCGCCTTGACTTCGACAGCGACAAAACCCTGCGCCGTCTCGCACAGCAAATCCACTTCCGTACCATCGCAGTTCCGCCAGAAAAAGATTTTGTAGCGCAGCTTGTGGTACCAGAGAAAGGCGCGGAATTCATTGATAACAAAATTTTCCAGAAGCGCCCCCGTTTCCTCCTGCGTGGGAGGATAAGGCAGTCGGCCTGACAGTGCCCGCGCCACACCGGGGTCGAACAGGTAGAATTTAGGATGTGAGACTTGCTTGGTTGACCTTTTCAGTTTCCACGGTTCGAGCCAGTAGCCAAGCAGTGTATCGCTCAGGATTTCAAAGTAATTCTGGACAGTCGAGCGGGTCACGGCCGATTCACGGGCGATGTTGCTCAGATTGGTGAGCTGACCATTCTGGCGGGCGGCAACTTCAAGAAAACGCGAGAAGGCGCCAACATTGCGGGTTGCCGCCTCGGCTCGGATTTCCTCGGTCAGATACGTGTTCGCGTAGGTCGTGAGAAAGCCCTCCGGATCGGCTCCCGTGACCGCAAGCGGCAATGTGCCAAGGCGCAAGGCGGAATCCAATTGGAAATCCTGCCCTAGTTCGGCTGAAACAAGTGGGAACATACGGCTCTCAATGGCGCGGCCGGCCAGTAGATTCACGCCTGAACGCTTGAGCTTGCGAGCGCTCGATCCGCAGAGAATGAAACGCACGCCACAGTCTTCCATCAGCCGCTGAACCTGATCGAGAAGAACGGGCGCTTTCTGAACTTCATCCAATACTACCCACTGACCGTTTTGAACCGCACATAATTCATTGAAAAGCACACCGGGGTCGCGTTCCAGCCGCAAAGCCTCTCCCGTGTCAAAGCAGATCATAGAGGATCGCCGCAGCGAAATGCTGCCGTATCCAGGTCGACTTGCCCGTCCCGCGCGGTCCCAGCAGCAAAGTTGACGAATCAGGTTTTGCCAGCAGTCTTGAGTACATGGTTGTTAAATTTACCGTAATTTTAACAAAAAGCAAGCCGGTCTTGCTGATTGCACTCCGCCCGGCAATGCAGGCTGATGCGTGGAGGCAGAGGGAGAACAGGGGGCAGAACCACGAACGGACACTAATGGACACGAATTTTACGCCGCCCCATTCGCGTCCATTCGTGTCCATTCGTGGTTTATTAGTTCAAGCGTTAGATCATATGCCAGGGGATGGCCGTCACTTGATTGGATATTTTTTGCGGATGCTTGCAGCGACATACGATATAACCTTCAAAGGCGTTTGCGTGGTCAGCAATAAACGAATGCAGGTGGCGGGCGTCTTTCTCGTTGGGATGCTCGGTCCATTTCACCTCGACGGGAAGCAGCCGGCCATTGGGGAAGACAAAGCGTTTAAGCGTCTTCCATAAATCATGCTGGTGATGATCAAGCGACTCCGGGCGTGCAAAACCGGCCAGTTTCATGTCGAAGTGCAGAATTGCCGCGTTGGACATGCAGATGGCCATATACCCCACATTGAAGTAGGAATGATGGTCAAGCGCGTAGTTCGGAAAGAAATTGGCGCCCGCGAACCGCTCCTTTTCACCGGCCGGCCGGCCACGATATCGGCATTGTCGGCGTCGCTCTGAACACTCACGCTGTTGATCAGAAAATCGTGCGCGGCCTCTGTCCAGTCGCCGGCATGGGGGTGCTCGGGGTACATCTGGGCAGTCCGCCACAAATGGCAGCCCACCCATAGGTTCGACTCCGGATTGTTTTCACCGCTTGCCCCCCAGACATTTGCTCTCACCCCTTTTCTGCCATGCCTTTCATGGTCGAACAGGTTCCAGTCAGCCTCGTCGCACATCATTCTTTGCAGCCGCTCCCTGTCTTCGTCGTCGAGGCAATCCATGGCCCCGATCACGCCATGCATCATTCTCTCGATCCCCAGCGCGCTGATCCAGGTCCGCCCCCATTGCGATCCGTCGGAGCCCGACATATCGCCGGTAAGATGAGTGCGCAGACTGTAGCGCAGCGCCGCCAGGAAACGGTCAAGCGCCCGCCCGCTGTCGATGGAGGCAAGCTCTTGACCTTTGACAGCCAGCACAGCCATTGCCGAAAGATATTTCTGGTTGGTCTGCACCCCCCATGCATTGAAGCCGCTGCCGTAAAAGCCCATCCCCCTGACCTTGTCGAACTCATACCAGTCGCGCTCGGCGAAGCGCGCTCAGTCATTCAACACCATCAATATCTCGTTAGGAACATTTTAACAGAAGCTCGCCAGACAACCTTGACAAAACGGTGCCGACATACAACATTAAAAATGAAAGCGGGCTTTACATTGGACAACTGCCTTTACTGCGGCGACAAACAATTTGCGAAGTTTTCAAATGCTATTCAAGCTAATGTTCATTTTGGTCGTAGTTCCTTTAGTGGAACTGGCGCTGTTATTCAAGGTGGCCGATTTAATTGGCGGCTGGGAAACCTTCTGGCTGGTTGTGTTCACTGGCATTGTCGGCAGTATTCTAGCCCGCCACGAGGGGGGGAGAACCTGGCTTCGCATTCAACATCAATTGCAGGCCGGGCGACTGCCAACCATTGACATCGTCGGTGCCGGACTGATCTTCGCCGCCGGACTGCTGTTGCTGACACCGGGCATTATCACGGACATGGCTGGTTTTGCCATGTTGGTACCGCCTCTGCGTCGGAGTCTGGCCGCAGTGGTATTGCGTTCCTTGAAAAAGCGTTTCCACATTTCCACCGGGGGTGCGAAGAGCGGCAACGAAAGCTACGGGGTTCACCGCAGCCGCAGCGATCATCGCGACGACCAGGCGATCGAGGTGGAAGCGGAGGTGATCAGCGATGAAAAGGAGTAGCATGCCTATGCGGAACCGGCATACTGAATCCTTGGCGGATTGTATCAAGAAGTGCGGTCAGCACGTCTTTTCGCCGACTGCCAAGCTTGGTTTGCACCTCGTTTTGTCGGTCGCTATGCTGCTGCTGTCATGGTCGGGCTCGTCGGCCGCGGAATTCCCTGACACAAACACTGACACCGACATTGACTTCTCCCCTCTGCTGCGCCTGCACTCCGAAGCCGGCGTGAACCACTGGCGGATGGCGGGGCCTCTTTTCGAATTTCGGCTGCCCCGCAATCAGGAAAGTGACATGCTGATGGCCATGCCGCGCCCATTGTTTGTGAGATTCCGCGACCATGCCGGTGAGTTTGAAGGCTGGGATGCGCTTTGGCCTCTGGCGGCATCGCGTACGCGGGGGGACGGGCATTACACTTACATTCTGAATTTTTTCCACTCCCGCAAGCCGGCCGACTGGGAGGTTAAAAGGCAGCGTTGGTGGCTGTGGCCTATGCTGTTTTTTGGCCGCGACAATCAAGGCAGGCCCTACGCCGCCATATTCCCCCTTGGCGGCACCGTAGCCAATGTCGGTTTTGCCGAAAGGGCGTTTTTTCTGCTCTTTCCGCTCTATTTGAAAACCGAGCGTGGGGACATGGTTGAACAGTCTCTGCTCTGGCCAATATTCAGTTACGGACGATCTCCGCGAGTGAGAAGCTGGCGTGTATTCCCTGTCTACGGGGAGAAACGAAGTGAACGCCATCATCAATTTTTTGTTTTATGGCCACTGTTTCACATGGCCCGGAGCGAAACTGACAAGGTCAGTTCCCGTGGTTTTTTTCTCTTTCCCCTTTACGGGGACATACGTCAGCACGACCGGGGCGGCATTCTGCAGGCTCGTTCAAGAACTCTGCTTTGGCCTTTCTTCAAGCTTGAGCGAAGTCCTCTGCATGACAAGCTCCATCTGCCCTGGCCATTTTTTCAAAGGGAGGATTACCGGCATCCGCTGGAGGCCGGCGAAAAACGCTATTACTGGCCAATCTACGGACACCGAACCGGCCCCGGCACCAGGCATCGGTTTCTGCTTTGGCCATTTTTCCATCACTGGCAGTCGACCGGGCCGCGCCAGACCACCCATATAAAATGGATAGCCCCGCTCTGGCTGCAAACCCGGCGCATTGACCTGGACACCAAGGAAACCGACTATGTTTCACATCGGTTCTGGCCCTTGTATCGGCAGCAGCGTCAGGGTGACACAAATGAATTCATTGCCCTCAACCTATGGCCCACTCCAACCACTCCGGCCATAGCCCGCAACTATGCGCCCCTATGGCAGCTATATCGCTATTATCGTTCGCCCGAAGAAATTAGCCATCGGCTGCTCTGGGGGCTGTGGAGCTACCGGCGTACCGAAGAGGGCAGCCGACATCGACTGCTGCCTCTGTTCGACCGCAGAAAGCAGTTCGGGGGAGAACGCAGGTGGTCATTGCTCGGTGGGTTGATTGGCTTTACCAAAGGTCCGGAAACGCCAACCAGAACCAGGCTTTTCTGGTTTATTAATCTTTAGGGCGGCAGCGCAGCCTGACAGTCATTGCTATGCCGTCACGAACTCTTCTTCTTCCACTGACAGGTTGACTGGCATCGCCCGGCAACGGTTGCAAAGTGGAGGGCCGGACACTATGCTATGACCCTTGGAACGCCAAGGCAACCGCAGCCTAAGCAGGGTTTTCATCATGAGCGACAAAAATAAAGATTGCCCTTGTCCGACCGTCAGTTGCCCGCGCCATGGCAACTGTCGGCTGTGCCGTGCCTACCATCATGAATTTGGTCAGAAGACCTACTGTGAAAAACAAAGGAAAGACTGAGTATGCCTGCCGCCGTGGCCAATGCGGCCGATTACATTGTCGAGGCGGAGAATCTGACTAAGATTTACCGGGACTTCTGGGGCAGACCCAAGGCCCGGGCGGTTGACAGGATCAACCTGCGCATTCGCAGTGGTCAGATCTTCGGTCTGCTCGGTCCTAACGGATCGGGCAAATCGACGACGGTGAAGATGATCCTCGGGCTGCTCTATCCAAATCGTGGTAGAATTCGGGTGTTCGGCCAGTCCCCCCGCAATGTCGAGATCAAGCGGCGGATTGGCTATCAGCCTGAAGAGACCTATTTGTATCCCTATCTTACGGCTGCCGAAACCCTTGATTTCTTCGGATCCATCCTGGGAATTCACGAGCGCGAGCGTCGGAATCGGATCCGGCAGTTGCTGGCAATGGTCGGCCTGGAGCGGGTCGGCAGCCGTACAGTTGGTGAGTTCTCCAAGGGTATGGCGCGTCGGCTGGCTTTGGCCCAGGCTCTGATTAATGACCCGGACCTGGTGGTGTTGGATGAGCCGACGGTTGGCCTGGACCCATTGGCCTGCCGGGAGATCAAGGACGTTATCAGAGTACTGGGCGAGCGCGGCAAGACGATTCTGCTATGCAGCCACGTGCTGGCCGATGTCGAGGATGTTTGCGACTCGGTTGCAGTGCTTTATGGCGGACGCATCTGCGCCGAGGGGTCGGTGCGGGAAATTTTGCAGATTCAGGAGCAAACCCGGATTGTTGCGCCGGCCATGTCGGAAGGAGTTCTGGCTGAAGTGTGCAGGTTGCTTAAGGAAAAAGCGGGTGCCGACGATCTGACGATTGATCATCCTCGCATGAGTCTGGAGCAGTTTTTTCTTAACGTTGTACGTCAGGCCCAGAGTGGCAGCATGGAAACTTCGGGCGCCCAGGCCGGCACCGGCATTGCCGAGTTCCTGGAAGCAGGCCCGGGCAGCGGCGCCGACCGCCGTATCCTCGAACAACTGGCCGTACAGGAGCCCCGGACTCCTACAGTGCCGGATACGGGGGCCGACCGGGACTCCGAAAAGGGCGGGGGCAGAGGGGCGGCCGAAGCGGAGCAGGACAGAGCCGCCGCTCGCCGCCTTGAAAAATTGACCCGGGCGGAAACCCCGAAAGAACGTCCGGGCAACTCGGAGGAACAACGTAGAGAGCAGGACGAGGCACGGCGAATCCGAGCCAGTGAAAAACTGCGAGACCTGCTTGAATCGGATGACAAAACAACCCCCAACCAATAGTCAAGCCGGTCATTGTTACGCAAATCAGGCTAAACAAGGAGATATTACCCAATGGGCAAGAGAAATAAGGCAGGACAAGTTCAGGTCAATACGCCTTCGGAGGGGATGAACAAGGCGAATAATTTGGCGGAAGACAGGGTTGTTACTCTGTTCGAGCGCAGGATCAAGCCCCGGTGGCGGCAGGCATTGTGGGCTTTGGCCATGCTGATCCTGCTGGCGATCATTGTTTTCAATTTCAGCCGGGCTCGCTGGCAAAGACTGGCGACCGGCTATGCCCGGCTTGACACCGCCGGCTCGGTGGAGGCTTTGGCGGATTTGGCGGTCGAGTTTGACCGCCAGGAAATTGCCGCTCTGGCACAGTTGCGGAAGGGAAGGATGTTGATGGAGGAGGAGAAATATCAGCAGGCGTTTTTAGCTTTTGAACAGGTCGAAAACAGTTTTGCCAAACCTCGTTTTCTGATCCCCGCCCAGCTTGGACAGGCTTATGCCATGGAGGCCCAGGAAGATCACCGGACGGCGGAGAGAACGTTCAGGCACCTGCTCGAGCACCCGCAGGTTGACCACGCGGTTCAAGTCGCCGCCTGGTGCGGAGCAGGACGCAACGCTTTGGCTCTCGATCAGCTTGATGCGGCCAAACAGGCTTTTCGGCGTGTCCTGGAGCTGGCCGATCAAGGGCCTTACGCTCAGCAGGCGCGGTTGTTTTTACGCGATATCGAGCTGCACGCCGAACCACCGCCGCCCATCGACAATACGCCGTGATTCGATTACGAACGCGCTTGCGACAACGAACTGGGTTCGGGCGTTTTACTTGCGCGTTGTTCGGGACAATAAAAGGGGCGGCGATGCGTTTTACTGGCATGAATGTGGAATGGGTCCACAAACAAAACTACGGCATGGAGTGATTATTGAAATGAAAAAGTGGTTGATTTCTTCTGGGTTGGCGATGGTGGCAATGACATGGATGGTGACTCCGGTATTGGCGCAGCCTGCGGACGGCGATCCTCGCGGAGCCCGCAGCGAGCGCGGACAGCGCGGTGAGCCCGGCGAGCGCGGACAGCGCGGACAACGCCGTGAAGGCGGTGAGCAGGCCGGGCGGGCCGGCATGGCGCGGGAACGCATGGAACAGATGCGGCAGCGTCGGGCCGAACGTTTGCAGCGGGTTTTGGGGGTTGCCGACGGAGAATGGCAGGTGCTCGAGCCGATGATTGAGAGAGTGCAGGAGCTGAATCTCCAAGGTCGAGGCGGCTTGACTGGGCAGGCGATAACGGCTCGAATGCGTGGGCAAGCGACGGAGACGGAGGAGGTGGAGTTGCCGGCGGCGGTCCAGGAGGGACAGGCTCTGCGGACGCTGCTGAGGAACGAGGATGCCACGCCCGAGCAGATTGCCGGGCAATTGGAGGCATTGCGGACGGCGCGACAGCAGCATGCGATGGAGCTGGAGGCGGCGCGGGAGCAATTGCGCGAACTGCTCAGCCCGCGCCAGGAGGCGCAACTGGTGTTGATGGGACTGCTTGAATAGAGGTGATGGCTAAGCGGCGGCCCGGTTCGCTGTACGCCTCCTGTTTCTTTTTGGGGCCGGAACTTATCCGGCCCCACTGTTTGTTTTGGAAGGAATAGCTTATGATTCGGATCGTAATCCGCTATCGTCGCCCGCTATCGTTAACCACGAAGGTCAAAACGGGGAATGCCTCAATCGTTTGGCAAACTCTATGTTCACGGTGTGACAATTTCCACCTGATGTACGGTTCCGGGCTCAACGGTCAGCCTGAAGCAGCAGCCTTCCGCATCCGCCGTCAGAGACGATTCCTCGCATACACTGGCTTCATGCAGAGTTTCCAGGATTGCTCGGTTAGGATATTGCGGCGATCCCATTTCGAGCCATTTTTCGTAGGCGCTGCCGTGGCCGGGCAGAATACTGCGTCGACTGGCTTTGGCGTTCTCCGGCGCCGGGATGGAGACTGACACTGGTTGATTATCGTCCGTTGGCTCGGCCAGGTGCCAGAGAGTGATCAGGGTTTGATGGTTTTCGGTTGTGGCCATGCTGCCCAGGCCGGTTTGGGAGACTGGGCTTAGGCTGGTGGCGATGCGCTGGCCGCGATGGCGGCGCAGCAGTTCGAAGGCGCGAAACGATGATTTGGGGACATCGTTCACGGTCAGCAGTCCGTATCCGCCATGGAACGGCTCATAGTGAAAGCCGCATTCTTCGTAGATATCGGACAGGTTCCAGAAGAGCGAGCCTTGGCAGATTCCTGCTGCACCGTTCTCACCAAAGGGGTCGCTGAGTTCGGCCATGGTTTTGCAGACAAAGGCGGCATTGTTGCAGTGGTCATGATTTTCGACCAGGGGGCCGGCGCTGCTGTTCCATTCGCCGCAGATCATGGGAAAACTCGGATTGCGGTATTGGTTGATGATATTCCTGGCATCGGCAAACAACTGGCGCATGACCCCGCTGGCTTGCAGGGTGACTTCGCCTTGATCCGAGTCAAGGAACTCCAGGTCGCTTGGGTAGGCGTGGGTGCTGATAAAATCGCAGCGGGAAGCTGTCCGTTCATCCAGCGGGTAGTCGGCGGACGGCTTGTCCAGATGCTGGAAGAATTCCTTGATCCACTTGCAGCGCGCAGTGGCTGGCCCGCCGACCCGAAATTGTCCGTCCGCCTTTTTGATTGCCGCCGCGGCTATGTCATAGAGGCGGAAATACTCCTCCTGCGTACCGGTCCAGAAACTGATGTCCGGCTCGTTCCACACTTCGAAGTCCCACCGTCGCAGTTCCTGATGGCCAAAGGCCTTGATCAGCGCCTGGATCATGGCTTCAATGAGGGCGCCCCATTGCCCCCAGTCACGTGGTGGCGATGAGCGAAAACGATATCGACAAATGGTATTGTCATTGGCGGCCAGAGCCCCTGGCATATGGCTGATTTCCAAAAATGGGGTGTAGCCTGCATCGAGCAGTCGGCGCAGACTGGAAACCACACGCTCGAAAGAAAATTCGCCGTTTGGCCGCACGGTTTCCATTCCATCCCCCACGGTGCCATGGGCGCGAACCCTGGTGAACCCTAGTTGGTCGCGGCAGATTTCAAGATGGCGCAGCAGGTCGTCGCGAAACCACAATGGCGCATGGCAAGTGTTGGCACCGTAGTGCCAGATGGGGTTCAGGCTGCCGATGGACTCGGATGAAAGTTTCAAGGTCGTCTGTTTCAAGATATAGCTCCTAGTTATCAGTCTCTTCTGGATAATCGCTTAATGTTCCTGGTTTTCTCGGAGGCTTAGCCTGATTTAAACTGGCGGCTGCAATCAGTTTCAGTTCGCACTTTCGTGTGTTCGCTCGGACATCAGCCAGACCGCCCGGGCCGGGACGGCAACCGAACTTTCGCCCGGTCGAATTATCAGTAATTGCCGGTGGTCTTCGGCCAAAGTATCCGCCGGTATTCTGAGGCGCGCACTGGCCATGGTTACCCGTTCGTCGGGCATTTCCTGCGACAGCCTGACCCCGTTCAGATAAACTTCACTTTCCGGAATCCAGCCCCAAACCAGCAGATAGAGCTGGTCCGGACTCACTGCGCCCTCCTGCCAGGCCGGTGTGGCTGCAAACCAGCGATCCGCAGTTGGTTCCGCCGGGATGCCGAAGCTGACATCCTGAAGCTCCCGCCAGGCGCTCCAATCGATGTCATCCGGCTGGCGCCATTGCGTTGGTTGCTCGGCGGGTCGCAGATGTTCTCTGACCCGCCATGAGTCAATCCGGTCAACCCCGGTCAGGCCCGATGATTCACGGTGGAATTCCGTGCCTGCCAAGTCCCCTCGCGCCGCTTCGTTGGCGGCCAGCCTGACAGGGTCAATATTGGTCAAGGCTCCGATCTGCCGACGTGCCTGCACGAGCTGCCGGGCAGCCTGCCTGGCCTCTTCCAGGTCCGGTGGTTCGGTTGCCCGCTGCAAGGCTGCCCAGCTCGCCCGGCTTAATTTCAAGTGTTGGTGCCCGAGTCGCAGCGATTCCAGGCGAAACCGAGCGGATGTCCCGAGACCCGGCGCCCCCTGAGCCTGCAACAGCCATTTCTCGCTCTGGTCAAGGCGGTCTTCCGTGTACAAGTCGAATATCGGTACGGGCAAAGCCCCCTCCGGTTTTTGGCGGTATTCCTCGGCGATATCCCGCCAGAACTCAAAATAGCGGCGTACGCTGGCGGCCGGTTCGCTGCTCATGCCCAGGACAAAGTCGTCCAGCATCTCCTTCCAGTCAGCGCTTTCCCCGGCCAGCGTTTTAGCCGCCGCATAGCGAGCGAAATCGGCAAGCCCCCAGTCTAGGCTGCCTCCGCTCATGATTGCCGCGGACAAAATGCGGTCTTTTCCCTTTTCCTCCGCCAGCAGGCGATGTTCATGGCCGGGGAAAAACAGTTCCCGCCTGTTTTTGAGGCCGGATATTACACTGTGTTCCGGGGCGCGCCTAACCACCACGCCAAAACGCCGAAGCCACTGGCGGCGAGCCGCCAGCTCCCGCTTTGTCTGGTTCCCGGGCCAGTCCGAAAAGCCGGAATTGTCGGGGGCTGCATCTTCCGTCATCGACTCCGGCCAATCAACCAGTCGTGCCCGTATCGTAACCAGAGCGCCACGACGCAGGCGCGAAGGGGTGGGAGGAAAGTAATAACCACGGGGTTCCAAAGTCAGCCAGCGGAATCCCATTTCATTTTCCAGAAAGCGATAGACCGCCAGGTCAATTGCAGGCGGTGCCCAGGAAATATCATCGTTGCTTAACCAGGCTTCGGTCGGGCGGCCAAAGAGATAGACGCCGTCACCGGTGGTCGCATAGCCAAATTCATCCTCCCGCAACGAAGGAACATTTTTCGGTGGCGCAAAGCCGACGAAGAAACAGAAGCGGCGATTCTGGTCAGCGATCCCGGCCAAATCATCTACTTCCTCCGGCTGCAAAGACAAATCGTATGCCAGTTCCAGCAGGCTTGCCAATTCCTCGGCCGCCTGCCGCACGCTCGGACAGGCATCTGCCGGCAGGATCAGGCGCGGCGGCCGCTCCGCAGTCCCTATCTCCACCGGCGGCGACAGCACTCGACATCCCCCGGCCAGGACCAGAACGACGGCAAGCGCGACGGCACATCCATTTCCGGCTCGTTTAAAAATACCATGAACCGACCTCGTCCCAGTGGTCAAAGCCTGCAAGCTATTCAATATTTTAATCATCCTTGCCCAAAACTCCCTGCCAAATTTCCCACGGCTTCGGGACGGTTTTCCTCGGGCACCAGCCGCAGAGTGACGATTTTTTTGGCTTCAACCGTGAGTTCAAGTTGTCTGCCGGCGATCGGCAGTTCCCGCAACGGTTCCTCCTGAAGATCGACCAGTTCGGCCCGAGCAAAGTCATGGAAGAAGCGCAGGCTCGTCCTGATCCGCTCCGCTGTCGGGTTGGCGAAGCGCATGATCACGCTTTTGCCGTCCTCCGCCTGCTTGAGCGCATGGAAGGTCAGTGCTGTGGAATTGACTTCAAAGAAGCCGGCAGCGGGCGGCAGGTCTCCGGCATGGCGTCCGCACTGTCCGCCGATCATGGGCACGTTGTACAGCAGCGCCTCCCGGCCAAGGTCGGCATTTTCCCAGCCTCCGGCGAAAGGCACAATGGCATAGTGGCAGAGCTGCTGGCCGAAGCATTGAAAGCCGGGCTGCCTGCTCCTCTTGACAGAAGCAACTCCACCCTGCCAGAACCCGCGGACCAAGGTAAGGGCAATGGTGCGCCGCAAATCGTCTTTCACCTCGTATTCGGTCAAGCCGCGATTGACCAGGGCCAGACCGCCGTGCTCGTCCTGGACCGCGCAGAAATTCACCTGCGGGTGCTCCGGCCGGGCCGGGTCCACCCATTGCTCGGAACCTTCCGGCAGGCTGATTTTTCGGGACACGACATCAAAAGGGGTTTCGGCGAGCGAGGTTTCTGTGGCGACATCGCTTGGGAACAGCGCTCGCAGCCTGTGGCTTTCGACCTGATTGTCAAAGCAGGTTGCAAATTCGAGACGGCGGCTGTTCCTGCGCAATGTGACGACTGTGGTTAGCCTGATGTCGCGCGTGGTCTCCATGCGACTTTGCATGTCCGGAGTCAGTCCGGTTGGCAGCGGCATGGTCAGACTGATTTCCACGCTGGCAGCCAGGGGGCCGTTGGCCAGTTCGCGGAACTGGGCCCGACAATTCAGACTGTCGATGGTTCGGTCGTTGCGGGGTTGGCGCGGAATCCAGGCGTTGCCGGCAGCGCCATTGTCCTCGAAGCTGTGAAGCTGGGTGAACTTGCGACCACTTTGCTTGCATAGCATGTCCAAGGTTCCGTTGGGGTTGAATGAAACCTCCATGAACTGGTTGCCCAGTTGATTGGCCTGCCTGTCGTAGATGAATGCCTGGTCCTCGCCTGTCTGGCGGGAAACGGGCTTGACCTTCAATGACCGATAGCCGATACCTGGAACTGAAATCATGGTCTGAACACGAAAGCGCTGGACAGGCAAGGCGCGGGTGATCGCGTCCTGGTTGATATGACAGCCGACTTCCGCCGCCGCCTCGATCTGACAGGGCACAGGTTGACCTTGCTCGTCCAAAAGAGTCAGACCGAGGTCGGTGTTATTCATGCCGTGAGAAGCTGCCAGGCTGTCAGGTATGTCGACCAGCAGCTCAGTCACTTCCTGGTTGCGGGCATAGGGCAGGCTGTTGAAGGCGGCGATGAAAAGGGCTTGTTCGTCCTGGTCGTCGAGATCAATGCGCGAAAGCAGCGATTGCAGTGAGCGATTGACGATTTCGCCCGTCAGCGACTCGATTTCCGAATTGCGGAACAACATGTCGCTGTGAACCTTGTCGATACTGCAACCGCAGATGTCGTCATGGGCATGGTTGGCCAGCAGCATTCTGAGCGCTTCGTCCAGGAATGGCTTCGGATATTCCCGGCCAAGCAGCCAGGCCACGGTGGCGCCGGGTTCCGCCTGCCGGAACAGTTGATTTTCGTTGCGTCGGTTGTGCTGCTTAAGATACAGCCTGGCCGAGAGAACGCCGGGATGCACAAAGCAGTAGCCGGGCACTCCGGACTGGTTGGTGGCCCGCATCTCGCCACGCAGGGTCGGTCGCTCCGGCAGTTCCTCCCGCAGTGCGGCAACCGCATCCGGCAGGCTGTCGTGGACCATCAGCTCGTCAGGATAGAGACGGTTGAAGTCGGCGACAACCCTGGGCACGTGAGGGTATGGCGGACACTGATCGTGCCCTTCCATAAGAATCAGGTGCTTGGCCGGGTTGTGACGCAGAAACCATTCCCGGCCCCGGGCAAGACCTTTTTCCAGGTTTTCCTCGTAATAGAAATCGGTCGGCTCCAGATTCTCGTATTCAGTGTTGTCGCCGACCCGGCAGGGCGCGCCGGGCCCGCCCCACTTCCAGGGCCAGGTCTCGGACATGCCGCCCCAGACATTGTAGACCACCGGCAGATAGGCGTGCGACCAGAACATGCCGCGTCCGTCCGGGAACTGCAAGGCCAGAGCACGTGAGCCGTCGCCGCTCTCCCACCAGAACTCGACCGGGGCGGTTTCTATGTTGATCCCGCGATAGAAAATAATGGTGTCCATGCCGAAACCAGTGTAGATTTGCGGCAACTGCGAAATCTGGCCGTTCGACATGGGGTTGTAGCCGATTTTCATGACCCCGCCCCAGTCCTTGCCAACACGATGGCCAAGAAGCAGGTTGCGGACCACGGATTCGCCCTCCAGCAGATTCATTTCCGGCAGCGTGTACCAGGGGCCGACCTGGATGGTTCCTGCCTGTGTATGACGCAGCAGTCTCTCCCGCATGTCCGGCCGCATTGACATGCAGTCCTCCAAAGGCACGGTCTGAGAGTCAAGATGAAAAAAATTATAGTCAGGATCGTTTTCCAGCAGGTCCATCGTTTTCTCAAGGCAGTCAATCAGAGCCATTCGATTGCGCTGGAAGGTATGGTTCCATTCACGGTCCCAGTGAGTGTTGGAAATAATGTGATAAATTCGACTGGGCACTTTGCTCATGTCCATTTCTCCTTATGATGCTGATCACAGGGAATTGCGAAATGCAAATTTCGTAGGGCGAGACCGTTGCGAAGCAACAGAGGCTGTCCGTAGGATAGCAGCGAAGCGGCAATCCGTCTCGCCCATGCGAATCGAGCCTGGTCGGGACAGATTCCCAACCTACGATTGGCTC
>SLNM01000056.1 GCA_007133055.1 Lentisphaeria bacterium | reverse complement strand
TGCGTACACATTCCTGGTAGCGATCTCTATACTGGCGCAAGGTTTCTTGCGATATGTATTTCTTTAGCATGGCCATATAGGTGCTTTCTGCCATTATTCTCTCCTGACACCTGAAACCTGACACCTGACACCTGAAACCTGAAACCTGAAACCAAGCTGTTACCCACAAAATCTAAGAAAAAACTATTAGCAACCCATTCGTTTTGAGAAAGAGCCATATATTTCTTCCATTTTCTCACGAATCCGGGTTGACAGCTTGTTGCCAAATCAGCTTGGGCGACTATCTTTTGTCTGGCGGCGGGACATTGCCATCAACAACAGCTTGCTGGCCAGACTGACTGGAGCCCCTATGAAACCACTTGACGAAATTCGCAACATCGCCGTCATCGCCCACATTGACGCAGGCAAGACATCGACCACAGAGGCGATGCTCTACTATTCTGGCTTGACCCACCGGGTTGGACAGATTGACAGCGGCACCACGGTCATGGACTACCTGGACGAGGAGCGGGCCCGCGGCATCACCATCAAGGCGGCCGCCGCCACCATTCCCTGGCGGGAGCACCTGATTCACCTGATCGACACCCCCGGCCATATTGATTTCACGGCCGAGGTCGAACGTTCCCTGCGGGTCAGCGACGGCGCAGTCGTGATCTTCAGCGGGGTCGAGGGAGTCGAAGCGCAGAGTGAAAAGGTATGGAACCAGGCCACTCACTATCGACTGCCGAAGATCGCTCTGATCAATAAGCTGGACCGGCTAGGCGCTTCATTCCCGCGAGTGCTGGCTGAGATCAATAAAAAATTCGACGATTGCGCGGTGGCCGTTCAAGTCCCGGTCGGGGTGGAACAGGACTTCCATATGATCGCCGATGTCCTGACCGAGGAGCTGATCAGCTTCAGTGGCGACTCCAACCAGGTGGTCGAGAGAAATCCGCTGCCGGACAAGCTCGGAGATGAGGTGGCCGAGTATCGGGACAAGCTTATTGAAAGACTGGCTGACTATTCCGACACTGTCGCCGAACTATACTTGGAAGGGCGCGAAATACCGTTGGCCACCATGCGGGAAGTGCTGCGGAAAATGACGATGGCCAGTCAGATCGTGCCGGTACTGGCAGGGTCCGCCAAAAACTCCATCGGCATCCAGCCCGTGATGGACGCCATTGTCTCCTACCTGCCCTCGCCCTCGGATATCGGCCAGGCCCCCTGTTTCAGAGTAAAAGACGGACAGCCATGCACTCTCGAACCGGATGACTCGGCACCTTTTGCCGGGCTGCTTTTCAAAGTTGTCGCCAGCACCTCGGCCGACCTGCTGTACATGCGCACCTATTCCGGCACCCTCCAGGCCGGGGCGCGACTTGTCAACTCGCGAACCGGCGAAAAAGTATCCGGCAAACAAATCCTCCGCCTGTTCGCCAAGAGCACCGAAGCGCTCGAGCAAGTCGGTCCCGGGGACATAGTCGGACTGATCGGACCCCGCAACTGCGGCACCGGCGACACCTTGTGCGACAGCCGCCACCTGGTAGCCTTCGAAAGCATGCAATTCCCGGAGACGGTTATTGCCATGGCGGTCGAACCCAGAACCAGCCGGGACAAGGATCGGCTAGACGAAGCGCTCGAGCTACTCTGCCGCGAGGATCCGACCCTGACCCTGGGAGAGGACAGCGACACCGGGCAGCGACTGCTCTCCGGCATGGGCGAGCTGCACTTGGAAATCAACCTGAAAAGGCTGGAGCATGAATTCAAGGTGCCGGCCCGGGCCGGAGCACCGCGAGTGGCCTACCGGGAAACGCTGAAAGACCAAAAAACGATTACGGCTAAGTTTCATAAATTTCTTGGCGACATTGAATTGCAGGCTGGGGTAACAATTCTCTTCCGGCCTTTCAAGCAGGCGCGCGGGCAGGACACCTTCTCTGTCACCAGCCGCCTGGAACGGCAGCGTGAAATGCCGAAAAACTTTGCCCGGGCCGCCCAGCGGGCGCTTGAGGACGGCTTGAAAACCGGCGGCAACAGCGGCTACAGCCTGATTTACGTCGAAGCCGAATTGACAGACCTGGAAATACATCCTGACAAGACCAATGAAAACGCCGTCGTCGGAGCAGTGCTGCAGGCGGTCGACCAGGCGGTCCGGGAGATTGGCACCATCGTTCTCGAACCTTTGATGCGCCTGGAAATACTGTCGCCAACCGATAAAGTGGGGGATATTTCATCCTACCTGCAACCGCGGCGGGCTCTGATTCAGGAGCTGGTTTCGCTCGGCCAGACCGAACGAATTGTCTGCGAGGTGCCTTTGTCGGAGATGTTCGGATTTGGCAAGGCTCTGCCCAAGCTGACCGGCGGACGCGGTTCATTTACCATGGAGCCATGCGGCTACCAAAACAAGCTCGCCTGATAAATCGACCGGCAATCCTTGCATTGTCAAAAACCACGTTGTATATTGCCATCTTGCTTATGTATTGATTGGTTGAACCATGCGAACACACATCTCAACAGAGCCTCATGTACCAGCAGATCAAAGATAAAATTATTGACCTTTCCGGCCAGGAGAACTGGGATGAAGGCTGGCGTATGCAACGCGACAACGCGGTGCTTGACACCCGTCTGGAGGGCAAGGTTCTGGAGGCTCGGGTAGCCAACGACGTCGGCCGCTTCGAGCGGGTTAGAATTCAGTTCAAAGGCTCCGCCATGGTGGTGCGCTGCACTTGCAGCAGGCGCTCCACGGGATACTGCCAGCACACGGTGGCGACCATCCTGCACCTGGCCCACAATGACAGCGAATTGCTCGACCGCGTCTTCAGCAGCGAACCCAAGTCGAACATTGACATACCACTGCCGCCGATTGAAAGCGAGCCGCCGGCCGGGGTCATGGGGCCGGCAAGCTCGGCCCGCGACCTCTCCTGGAAATCATTCATCGAGCAATCCCAGACCGAAGCATATCTTGAGGTGGCCATTGACGGCCCGCCCCCCTGCCTGGAGAGCCGATGGAAAAAAATCGAGATGAATGTTTCCATCGTATACAACAAGCGCAAGTACTCGGCCGGCAACATGAAACAATTGGTGGAGGTGGGAGCCGGTTCCGGCGGTATGAAGCTGGACGACTTTTCCATTCAGGAACAGCAGTTGATGCGCTTCCTGGTCGCCAGCGCCGACATGGTGGGCAACCGCTACATTCTTAACTCCTACGACATGGCCGATCTGATGCACTGCATGAGCGGCGGCCAGGACATCTTCTGCCAGGCTGGCCGCATCAATATTCACCCGGAACCATTGCAGTTAATCCTGCAGGTCGAAAAAACCGAGGACCACAATCTGGTGGTTCCCCGCTTCCGGCTTGCCGAGCAAGGACTTCTCCCCGTCCGCGAAGCCAGTCCGATCATAGGCCGGGGCGGAACCTGGATCGGCTACGGCAACGACTACTGGTGGTTGTCGGGAATCGCCGACTCCGCCTGGATTCGCAGCCTGATCCATAACCCGCCAGCCCAGTTCACCCACGAGGAAATGCAACTGCTGGCCGAAGCCTGTCAGCGACGGAGAATCCCCGCTAAATTGGAACCCGCCGCCCAGGAAAACGAAATCAAGGCCGAACCCGGGGAATGCCAGCCAATCCTTTCGCTCGACTGGGATGAGCATAGAATCTCGGGAACCGTCGAGTTCCTATACAAACAAACCAGAATCCCAATCGATGGCCCGGAAATCCTATGGGAAGGCGACCGCTTTGTCAGTCGCGACACCGCCCACGAGCAGCAGGCACTGCAAACTTTGGAGGAAATGGGCTTTCAGCGGAGCCAAGAGGCAAGAGCCCGGTTTGTCCTGGCGAACCCCGAGCAGATGCTGCCATTTGTCGAATCCGGATTTGCCAAGCTGGACCAGGACTGGACGGTATACTACTCCACCCGCTTCAATCGCAAGCGCAGCGCCACCGGCGACCTCTCCATGCGAGTCACCACCCGCCGCGAAGGCGAATCCTGGTTCGAGATGGAATGCCAGATGTCAAGCGCCGACCAGCAACCACTGCCCATGGACAAGATTTTGGAGGCGGTGCGGGATGATCGCCGTTAT
>SLNM01000374.1 GCA_007133055.1 Lentisphaeria bacterium | reverse complement strand
GGATACTTCGCTTGTGGTGCGGCATGTGGGGGGTTCTGCGCAGCGGCAATGCCGATACCTATGGCTATATTGCCGCAAGTCTGGCACGCTATCCAACCCGTTCGCTATTGCATGACAAGCTGGCCGCGCATGGTTTGCAAATACAACAGGCTCGTCGCCGTTTCTTCGGCATTGTCGAGATCATTGTCGCCCTCAAGCCGTCTTCACAAGACAAAGCAGTCTGCCGTAATCGTTGCCCGCATTCGTCGCCGCTATCGTCAAACGAATACTAATTGTCCGCGGGACGGCATGACCGCGGGTCGATACAACCAATGAATTTGAAGTCGCAAAATCACTGAATGAAGTCAAACGATCAAAGAAAAACAACACCTGTGCTGGTGCCGGACATGAGACATCGGCTGACGCAGCCGGAATTAATGGACAGGCCGGGCTCCGACGAGCGGTTGCTGCACAACACTCTGACTCAGTTTGGCACTATTAATCGCTGGCTGGCAAGAGCCAGGAAGGTTTTGAAGAAACAAGTGGTCGGGAACATGAAAAAAGCGCCGCATGCGCATTATCACATCGTGGACCTGGGCGCGGGCGCATGCGAAACCATGGCGTGGTTGCTTGCCCATTGTCAAAAACAAAAACTGCAACTGCGAGTGACGGCCTGCGATCACGACCCGCAAGTGGTCGCCTATGCCAGGGCCCGCTACGGCAATGTGAAAGGACTTGACATTCAACTTCGCGACGTCATGGACATTGATGACCTCAGGCCGGTTGACTTTTTCTTTGCCAATCATTTTCTGCATCATTTGAACGACGCCGGAATAATCAAGCTGCTCAAGTACCTGGAGAGCTTTGAAAACGCACGGGTTCTGATCAGCGATCTCAGGCGCAGCCGCCTGGCCTACACCGCCTTTTATGCGGGAGGTCCATTGCTGTTTCCCCGCAGCTTTGCCTGGCATGACGGCTTGCTTTCTATTCGCAAAGGATTCAAGCTCCACGAATTGCAGGCCTTGGTGAAGGCCGCCGCTGGCGCCAACAGCCGGCTTTATCAGATTAAGCGGAACTTCCCCGCCCGCCTGGTTATTGTCAGGCAGTAGCAGTGTATCCGAAGATTTTGTATTGTTTACAGTCATACAGTACAGTAACGCTAGCCTGATTAATTCATGCGAAATCGGCCATGTGATTTTTTTGAACAGAACCTGATTCCGTGAAATTTCAGCGGCGGTGAAGATGCGCGGCGGAAGGCACGAAGCTGTATAATAAACTTATCGCCAATTTTTTCACGGATTCAGGAAACAGGCAAGGCATTCCGCCATGAAGCCATCGGAACAGTCCAAATCACAGTTAAAAATTTGCTTCGACGATAACAACCCGCTGGCCGCACGTCTGCGCGGCGGCCATTTTTCATGCCTGCTTGAATTGGACACCCCGCTTCTGGGGCAGCCTCTGCCAACAGCCGCCGCGATGTCGGTGATTCTGGCCAAACGCGTTGCCGGCATTCCATGGGTGGCCGGTCTGGTCGTATCCGACCGACACTTTGGCGAACAAAGTCACGACCCGGTGGCCATGGCCAGCCTCCTGGGCGAGGCTTCGGGCAAGCCGATTGTCATGACCATATCCGGCAAGGGCTCTTCGCGGTCGCGGATTCGGGACCTGGCGGCCCGCGCTCATTCCGAAGGGGTGCGGACCATTCTGGCGGTGACCGGTGACATTTCCGACCAGCACCCCAGAGGGCGGTCGTTTCTTCACCCTGCCCCGCACCCGGCAGGCTATGCCGACAGCGTTGAAACCATTGGCTGCATTCTTGGAAACCAGCCCAGAACACTAGTCGGGGGCGCGGTCAACCCCTACAAGTACAACCTGTCCGATCAATATCTGCAATATGCCAAGATGCTGCGCAAAGTGGCCACCGGCGCCGCCTATCTGACCACGCACTTCGGCTGGGACATGAAAAAACTCCAGGAACTGAAATGGTTTCTGCAGATGCGCGAAGCCGAAGTGCCGGTAATCGCCCGCCTGGCAGTGCTTTCGCGCTCGCGAATTCAGCAACTGCACGGAGGCTTTCACCCCGGAGTCCCGTTGTCCCGCCCCTTCACTGCGATCTTGCAGAGAGAGGCGGAAATCAGCGAAGCTCAATCGATGGCCGCCCAGTTGCGCCGACTCTCATTGCAGGCGGCCGGCTGCCGGCTTTTGGGATTCAGCGGCATTCAGGTGGGTGGAATTCAGAACGAACAAACCCTGGAACAAGTTCTGAAGGCGATCGCCAATCCGCCGCAGGCCGCCGTCAACTACGCCGAATGGGTGAAGGCCTGGCGGGATCATCATGCCGATGCCGATTTCGCACCCGTACCCAGGGCGTACTACATGTTCAAAAAACTGATGCAGCCAGATCAGTCGGAATATGACCCGGATTCCACGCAACTGACCGAGGGCGACTTTCCGCGGCCCAACCGACGCGACTATATCCGCTGGCGAACTCTGGAATTGATCGGGCGCCACCGCCTGCCGGGATTTGTCAGAACCAAGGTGCGCCACCGCTTCTGCCAGAACTGCGAGGAACATTTCGACAATACAGACAAATGGTTCCATCTCTGTCCTCGAGCCTGCCCCAAGCGCCTGGTTCTCGGCCCGTGCGGCGGCAGTCAGGCGGATGGAAGCTGCGAATTCAGCCACGACCCCTGTTTCCATCACCGTATCCTGGCTCTGGCGGCGGCAAAGAATAGAATCCACCAACTGGAAGAAGAGGTGGGTGAAGCATGAACGAAGACAGCTTTCTGGCCGGACTCCGCCAACGTCTGCCGGTTGCCTCCGCGGACGTGGTAATTGGTCCGGGTGACGATTGCGCGGCGATAACCGGCGCCGACCATGACCTGCTGCTGCTGGCTCTGGATCAGATAGTCGGCGGCCGTCATTATTTTGAGCAGGATGACAAAGGTTCCGCCGCCACCGCCCCCGAACTGGTCGGACGCAAGCTGCTGGCCCGTAATCTGAGCGACATCGCGGCCATGGGCGGCACCCCCCTCTTCTGCCTGGTCGGCTGCGCCCTTTCACCCCGGCTAACCCACACGGATGATTGGCTGAACCGCTTCTTCGATGGTCTGTTGGAGCTGGCCGGCGAATATCAAGTGCAATTAATCGGCGGAGACCTGGCCGCCTCCCGGCAGGATGATGTCGGCAGTCTGACCATCGTCGGGAGCGTTCCCGCCGACCAAGTCTGCCGCCGAAGCGGCGCCCGTCCCGGAGATTTGCTTTTCGTAACCGGCCAGTTCGGAGACTCAGTGAATACTGGTCACCACCTGCACTTTCAGCCGCGCTGCCGGGAAGGTCGCTGGCTGGCCGAGCAAAAAATGGCGCGGGCCATGATCGATGTCAGCGATGGTCTGCTGCTGGATGGGCTGCGGCTGGGGCAAGCCTCGAATATCGGTCTGCAAATAGACTTGACCACCGTCCCCCTGCGTAACCCGGAGCGAAAGGTGAAACTGGCGATAAGCGACGGAGAGGACTATGAACTATTGTTCGCCGTGGCACCGGAAAAGGCCGGTCGACTCACTGAATCCTGGCCGTTTGCCGGCACCCCCCTCGCCCGGATCGGCACGGCCGTCCAAAACGAAACCCCGGAAATCATTGATCAGCAAGGCCGGTCTTTGACACGAAACGGTCAGATGGGCTATGATCACTATTCGGTAGACGATTAAGGGCGACGATTACGGTTGACGAGTTCCGCGCCCCCCAATACCCTTGCCCAACCAGCTTAACCGGAATGCCAATCCGAGTCGACCATGGGATGGTGGCGCGGCGCGCAAGCGTTGAGTTACTTGCGATGCAGTGCGTGGGAAAAAACAAGGCTTGGTGCTCGGGGCGGGACTCGAACCCGCACCGGTTTTACCCGACTAGGCCCTCAACCTAGCGCGTCTGCCAATTCCGCCACCCGAGCAAATGTGGAAGAGCTTTACAGATAGCGCCTGTTTGCCTTTTTGCAAGAGGCCGGACGGCTCCAGGAAGCAATGAACCCCCCGCGAACCGCCGGTAACACGGTCGTCCCCGGCCGTACCGGTGAGCGGGGCACAGTCC
>SLNM01000094.1 GCA_007133055.1 Lentisphaeria bacterium | reverse complement strand
CGTAAAGGTCCGGCATCATGTAAACAGTGTTACCATCGAGGGACTGGACTTGGAGAACCAGCGTGTGTACGGTGTGCAAAACGAAATGAACATCGTGACACTTCGAGAGGTCCGAAGCCAAAACAGCGTAAGCGCCGTGGCCAACAGCGCGCCTATGGGCGTGGTGACCATCATCGACAGTCAACTGACCGGCGCGGCCGGGACAGGCGAAACCCCCGCCATATTCAACGCCAGAGGCGGCGTTGTGTTTGCCCGCAATGTAGGCGTCGCGGGTTATGGGAGTGCCATTGAAAACCACAGCGGCACCGGCGAGGGGCACGCAACCGGCCATATTGACGAGTTTGTCTCTCACGAGCCGACTCAATTGTTTCCGGCACCGCCAAGATCGCTTAACCTGGAAGTTAAAGCAACGCCCGACGTGGCATGGGACCCGCCCGAAACCTGGGCAAGTCCAACCGACTTCGGCGGTTCGCCCAACGACGACACGCCTGACAGCGATGCCATTCAGAAGGCCATCGATTCCGGTGCAACAACGGTCTATCTTCCCCGGGCCGAGCCGGATGAACGGGGCCGGGCCAAGGGGTGGCTATTCGACAAGCCTGTTTATATCCGGGGCAATGTTCGCCGGATCATTGGTCTTGAAGCCTTGCTTCGACCAGTGGGCGAGATGGCCGAAGACCCCAGCGCGGCCATGTGGATATTCGAAGACGGAGAACATCCGGTGGTGGTTCTGGAAAGAATGTGGGTGGGGTACGGAAACCATCGATGCGCGATCATCCGTCACAACTCATCGCGGACTCTCGCGCTTAAAAGCGTCAGCCACTTTAACGGATACCACAATACGGCCAATGGCACGGGCGACTTGTTTGTCGAAGACACCGCCTCGGGACGCTGGCGCATTGGGCATGGACAACAAGCCTGGTTCCGACAGGTGAATGCCGAGGATCGGGACACTGTCAAGTTTATTGTTGACGGCGATGCGAAGGTATGGATGCTGGGACTCAAAACCGAGATGTCCGGCAGTATCCTGCAAGTCGAGGATGCAACCGTGGAAATCGTCGGCGCCCATATATACAGCAACCAGGATATGTCGGATTCACATATGTTCATCCTCGCTCCCGAGTCCCGTTTTTCAGCAGCCGGCATCGGCGAGTCATGCTGGGTGGAAGGCCGTGAGATCGACCAGTTGGTTGTCGAACGAAGAGGGGGTCGGACGCGGGCGCTTCCCCCCACTGCCTTCCCGCGAAGAGCCTACGGGCGAATTCTGCCGCTGTTCACGGGAACCCCGGAGCTTCCTGACACCGAACCGCCGCCGCCGCCGACGATCCAGGCCGAAGCGAAGAGCGGCCAGATTACTTTAACCATTGAAAATGCCGACGAGCAACCATTGCGCTATCACATTTCGCGCGATGGGCAGCTTATCGACATAACCCGGCATCCCGTTTTCAATGATCGTGGGTTGAGCCCGCAAACCGTCTACAAGTATGCCGTCACTGGCGTTTCGCCAGCCGGCGCCTTCTCGTCGCCGACATTTGTCGAGGTCGCCACGGCAGCCGACACGCAGCCGCCGACCACGCCGGAAAATTTGCGCGCGGGCGCGATTACCAACCGTCGCATCACCTTCGCCTGGGATGCGGCGCAGGACGACATTGGCGTGAGCGAGTATCAATTCCATTTAAGAAAGGATGGAGAGGTTGTCCGCTCCATCACGACTGAGCACACCCGCCTGACGCTGACCGACCTGGTGCCTGACACGGCCTATCAATTCAGCGTCCAAAGCCGCGATGCCGCCGGCAACACTTCGCCCGAAAGCGACCCGGTCACAGTCCGCACCACCGACCAAGGCCCGCCGCAATGGAGAATCCAAGCCGAGCAGGCCAGTCAAATGCATCGTGCCCGAAACACCGGCGGCCAGCTCGGCAATCTGGCGGACGGCGTGTGGGCCCGCTACGAAAACGAGGAACTGGGCGATCCACCCTTCACCCATGTCACGGCGAGAATGGCCGCCGTACTCGACAAGGCTCGCCTCGAAATCTGGGTCGGAGCCAGGAGCGAAGAAGAGGGCGGCCAGATGATTGGCCAGTTTGTCTTCCACAAAGTCGGGGGCTGGCACGATTTTGAAGAGTTCACCATCCCCCTGGAAAAGCAGATCAGCGGCACTCAGGACCTTTACCTGCTGTTTCGGCAAGGCGAAGCCAGTTCGCACTATGGCTTTGGCAACCTCGACTGGATCGAATTCTCCATCAGGTAGCATTGCCGTGCAAACGATACTCACTTTCAAGAAGATGGAGTCATACGTCGAGACGTTCAATCAGAACGATTATGAGCTGTATCGTCAGTATATTCCCAACGAGCAGGCCAAGGACTGGATGCGGAGCTGCATTCCCCTTTTCGAGTGTCCGGATCAAGAGGTCGAAGAAATCTACTATTTCCGCTGGTGGACTTTTCGCAAGCATATCAAGAATACTCCGGATGGATTTGTCATCACCGAATTTCTGCCGCCAGTGCCATGGGCTGGCAAGCACAACACCATCGGGTGCGCAGCAGCCCATCATTTCCGTGAGGGACGCTGGTTGCATGACTCGCGATATATCGAAGACTACGCGCGATTCTGGTTGCGCCGAGGCGGCGAAGTGCGCACCCGCATCCAGAACAATAGAGGATACAGCTTCTGGATCGCAGATTCATTGCTCGCTTTCGCCAAGGTGACGGGACGCTTTGATCTCTGCGTGGAACTGCTCCCCGATCTTATTATAAACTATGAAGCATGGGAGGGCGGACAGCGCGATGCCAACGGACTCTATTGGCAGCGCGACGACCGTGACGGAATGGAGTGTTCAATCTCTGGTCGGCTTGCGCCGCGTCAACTAGGCTACCGGGCAACCATTAACAGCTACATGTACGGTGATGCGCTGGCCATTGCCGAAATCGCCGATCTGGCTGGCGATATCGGCAACGCCCAGCGTTTTCGGCGGCGAGGGGAGGAAATCAAGCGGCTTACCCAGCAACAACTGTGGGATGATGAAGCCTGTTTCTTCAAAGTTCTTCCCCGTACTGATCAACCGAAGTTATGCGACGTTCGGGAATTGCACGGCTATACCCCCTGGTATTTCAATCTGCCTGATTCGGACAAGTCGGTTGCCTGGGAGCAGCTTATGGACACAAAGGGATTCTTTGCCCCATTCGGTCCGACCACAGCCGAGCAGAGACATCGTGATTTTGCCGTGTCATACATGCGGAACGGTTGTCAATGGAATGGCCCAGGCTGGCCATTTTCCACAGCCGTTACGTTGACGGGACTGGCCAATCTCCTGACCGATTATCCACCGACCACCATGACCCGGAAGGACTATTTCAAAGTGCTCAAAATCTATACCCGATCTCACCGACTCAAGCTTGACGACGGGCGGGAGGTTCCCTGGATTGACGAAAGTCTGAATCCCTTCTCAGGGGACTGGCTTACGCGAACCGCGCAAAAAATGGCGCTAGGCACCGCTGCCGTTGGATGGTCGGATGGAGCGGCATCAGCCGAAAAAGGGCAGGAGCGAGGCAAGGATTATAATCATTCTACCTACTGCGACCTCATCATCAATGGACTGCTCGGGCTTCGTCCGCAAGGAAATGATCGTCTGATGGTCGCTCCGCTGATCCCTGATGATTGGGATTATTTCTGTATTGATCATATTCGCTATCATGACCGAAAACTGGCGATTGTCTATGACAAGACAGGACAAAAATATCGGAGGGGGAAAGGATTGATTCTTTATTGCGACGGGAAAAAGATTGCCAGTCGAGAAACATTGTCCCGCATCGAAGTTGGCTTGCCGTGATGGAGTGGGTATTTGGGACATGCTTGTAAACCGGGCCATCTTGCCGTAGATAGTTTGATACAGGGACAAGCTGAAGCTTGAATCAATACTCCGCCTTGTCGATGGTCTATCAACCAAGCCACACATTGCCAGTTGCACTTCAGCAAACATATCTTATCAGTCCGTCCGCCCACAGGTTATAGAGTCGAAATCAAAGAAAAATTCAAATTTTTTCGTAAAACCACTTGCATTATCG
>SLNM01000153.1 GCA_007133055.1 Lentisphaeria bacterium | reverse complement strand
AGTCTTTTTGGCTGAGTATATTTGACGCTGGAGTATGAACGCGGCTTTTTTAAATGATGCGGAGTAGTTGAGTAATTAGGGTCTGACCCCTTAGAAAAGCCTTATATGCTTAAGGGGAAGTTGGTTGAGCGAGATGTCGATCCCCAAAAAGGGGTCTTAGAGCAATTTTTTGGGGGGTGAATAATTTGAATAGTCTTTTTGGCTGAGTATATTTGACGCTGGAGTATGAACGCGGCTTTTTTAAATGATGCGGAGTAGTCGTTATGCCCCGGCCCAGACGAAACTTTGTGAATTGCGGGTGCTATCATGTAACCCACCGTTGTCATGGCGGCGACTACCTGTTCAAGTTCGCCAAGCATCGGCGATTGTATTTCGAGGCGCTGCATGAGACAGTTGATCGTTTTCACGTTGATGTCCTGAACTACATTGTCACATCCAATCACACGCATCTGCTATTGTGGGCGCGGCGCGGCGATGAAGTGTCGCGGGCAATCCAGTTTCTGCATGGTCGTGTCGGACAGGGATACAACAAGATGAAAAGCCGGCAGGGGGCTTTCTGGACGGGTCGGCATCACGCCACCCTGATCCAGACCGGCAGTCATTTGTCGAAGTGCCTGTTTTATATCGACTTTAACATGTTGCGGGCAAAAGCAGTCGAGCACCCGCGCGACTGGGATGTGACCGGGTGCCGTGAATTGCTGGGGATAAAAGAACGCTACCGGGTCATTAACCGGAAACGCCTTCTGCAATGTCTCGCGATTTGCGACTGGGAGCATTTTCTGCCGTGGTACCAACGCACAATAGAAACAGAAGTGGAGCGCCGCTACTTCCACCGTCAGCCGTTCTGGAGCGAGGCGCTGGCGGTGGGGGAGCCGACGTGGCTGGAATCGGTGGCGCCGCGAGTTTCAAGACGCAAGCGGAAAGTGATCAAAGTGGCGGAAGAACCGGAGGGGGTGGCAATAGGAGAATCCTCCCCGGTATACTATTTGGCCGGAGCATGAACAAGCATAGGGGAAGTACGCAAGTACATTATCCGCTTAATCAATAATCTGCCCAGCCCCCGTTTAAAAACTCATGACATCGTCCTGGATAGCATAAAACGAACTTGCCCGGACCGAAGGATAAAGTAAATGCTTTAACTGGTGCCGTGCGCACACAAGGTTATGACAATTAACATTATAGTGCGTAAAAAATGACCAATGTCGGGCTTGGAATTAGTTTTTGCCGGCCAGGCAAGTCAATGACTTGTCTGTTGTTCGCTGACACATCCAACAGCATTTGAGAAAAGGCAATTACGAATCATAGTATATTGTTGTTTGAGACAACGCACTTACTCGGGGACAATGACAGAAGCAGCCAACAAAAATCACTTATAGCCTATGATTATTCTCAAAATAAATCGTCTGATCGAGCGTCACGGGAAACTGGCATTGATTATTATTGCCGCCGCTGTGATCATCCCCTTTGTTTTCATGTGGGGACCGCATAGTGTTTTTGACAGTGGCGCTCCGGGTCGCCGCGGTCTCCGTCGTGCTGGCGAGATGTACGGGGAGACGATCCGGTTCGAGGATTTGGCTCGGCAACTGCGCTTTGTCCAATTGCAAATATTTGAACGTGGCGGTGGTCTGGTGCAGTTAACCCGCGGCGAGGATGGGGAGATGCTGCTGGAGCAGGCTTTGCAGCGGATGATGTTTTTGCACGAGGCTGGTCTTCGCGGTCTGGATCGGGTGGCTGAGTCGCAGATTGACGAATGGATCGGCATGAGTTTTCCCGGGGAGGATGGACGGTTTGATCGGGGTTACTATGAGTGGTTCCGCCGTCAATTTCTTCCGCAGCTAGGGCTGAACGAATCGGACTATCGCCAGTTTGTCGGGGAAAGGATTGCCATCAATCGTCTGTGGCAGGAGGTGATGGGTGTGGTTTTCGTATCGCCTTTGGAGCTGGATTATCAGGTGCGCCGCAATCACGAGCAATTTCGCGCTATGTATCGGATTTTTGATTTGGATGATTATCGGGAAGAGGCAGACCGTCAGTTGGTCAGCGATGCCGAGGTGCGCCGTTATTTCGATGCCAACCGCGGTTCGGAGCTGCCGTCAGGGGAGGTGATTGTTGAGCTGGACGAAGCCACCAAGTCGGCAATCAGGGAGATACTGTTGCGCGAGGTGGCGCGCAGATTCTATCGGCGCAATGTGGAGTTTCTGAGGCCTTATCTGGAGCGGGCTGGCGAGCCGGGCAGAGCGCTTGATTTATATTCGCAAGCCCGCGAGGCTTCGCCTGAACCGGATGTCGAACGTTTTCCATGGACTTTGGATCAGGCTGGGCAACGCGTTGACCGTTACGTTAGCGAGGCTTACCAACCCGTAAGCAAGCAGTTTCGACTGGCGGTTTTCGACCGGGAACGATTTATTGGCCGGGTGGAAATTACCGAAGCCGATGTGCGTGCCGCCTATGAGAGAGCGGCCGAACAATACGAAAAGAGGGTTGCGCCCCGGCTTCTTCTGCTCGGCGTCGAGGGCGAGACGGAGGAGGAACTCGAGGAGGCCCGGCAACATGCGCGCCAGCAGCTCGAAGAGTGGAGACAGGCCATCATCGAAGGAGAGGCGGATTTTTCGGAGCTGGCCCTAGAGTTCTCGGAGGACATCCGCAGCGCCGGGCGGGGTGGTGCGCTGGGGCTTATGACAAGACGGCAAATGGCCGGGTGGCTCGGCGAGTCGCTGACCGACGCGGTTTTTGCCTTGGACGAAAGAGAGCTAGGCGAAGTTACGGAAACCCAGCGGGGGTTGAATTTGATTAAGGTTGAAGAGGTTGAACCGGCTCGCACTTTGGCCGAAGTGCGGGAGGAGCTGCGGGACGAGTTGGCGATGCAGAGAAGTCGGCGGGCGGCTTGGACTGCGGCTGAAGATTTTGCCTATCGGGTCTTCGAAGACACTGCCGATCTTGATTTGGACAAGCGAGCCGAAGCCATGGCAGAGATGCTTGAAGACGAAGAGGCCAGAATAGTGGACACTGGTTTTTTTCATCCCCGGGACTGGCCGGATATTTTCAAGGGCGACAGGGCGGCGGCGGCGGCGGTCTACGAAACCACCAGGGAACAGCCGCTGTCCGAGGTGGTCGAGGCCAATGGTCGCTTTATAGTTGCTCTCTTTCAGGATCAGACGCCGGCGACGATTCCCGAGTTTGACGCTGAACCTGAGCTGGCGAGGCAGGCGATGGAATGGGTGCGGCACGACCGGAGTTTGGAGCTGGCGCGGAGCGAGGCGCAGCGGTTGCGGGGGGAGATTGTCGAGGATCATGGTGCTGAGCCATCCGCCGAAATCTTACGGCAAGACTACGATTTTTCGGAAACCGATTTTTTCAGTCGCAATTCTCCGCCCCGCGAGGTGGGGCGCTATCGGTGGCTGATGCTGGAGCAACTGGAGGCTCTGGGGCTGGGCAGGCTTTCATTGCCGCTGGAGGAGCACCAGGGAAGTATGGTCATGCTGCTTGCGGAACGGCGGGAGCCGGATCCGGAAACCCTGGCACAATATCGGGATGTGGCCCGGCGACAGTTGTTTAGTCGGAAGATGGATTGGCGAACAAACGAGTTTGTCGAGCAGGTCGAGAGCAGGGCACAGATGGATTTGATTGATGATCTGTTACTATTCATCGCTCGGTAGGACGGTCTCCGGAATGTGTCGGTTTGTTGGCGGGCGAAAGAGATTTGTTTGCGGGCGAAGGTGATACCGATTATTTGCGGCGGCTGAAAAGACGGCGGAAGAAGTTGGCTATGCCTGTACGGCGCGTTCCGCAGCGGCCTCCTCTGGCCAGATTCAGGGAGGCGTTTTTAAGAAGCTTGTCATATTTGCCCCCTTGCAGCTCTGCGGCTACGTCGGTGGCCTCCTGATCGACAATTCCGCCCACGGCTTTTTCGCTCAGCTTCAGCACTGTGTCCCCCAACTGAATCAATGCTCCGACTTTGCAGTGGGTCGTTTTGTTGGCGGCCAAGTGTTTGCCATCGACCAAAGTGCCATTGTGGCTGTCCAGATCTTTGATCGAATAATTATGGTCTCGCTTGAAGACCAGGCAATGCT
>SLNM01000130.1 GCA_007133055.1 Lentisphaeria bacterium | reverse complement strand
TCCCTCCCCCGGAACCTTTGTACTTTGACCGAAACCAAGTTCTGGCACGTGGATACCTGCGCTCCGGAGACCATGTTTTTGTCAATCGCTTCTTCCATAATTTCTCCGAAATCGACCGCGGAGACATTGTGGTCTTTTTGACTGACGGTTTGCGGGACGCCGACGGCAACCCCCTGCGCGGCCGCTTTTTCATTAAGCGCCTGGTCGGCCTCCCCGGAGACCAGCTTAAAATCGATGCTGAAAACTACCTGCATGTCAAGCCGCCAGGCCATGATCAGTTCACCGTTTTGGACGAGTCTTTCCATCCCGCCTTCGCCCGTATCTACAGCGGACTTGGCGGCTACCATGGATATGTGTCGGAAATGCCAGGGGACGCCAACATAAAACATTCCCTGGCCACCCCCTTCACCGTGCCCGACAATCATTATTTCATGCTCGGCGACAACAGCCGCGGCAGCCAGGACAGTCGGTTTTGGGGGGCGGTGCCGCGAGCCAACATTGTCGGACGCGCCACCATCGCCTGGTGGCCGCTGTCGCGCCGCTGGGGATTCATTGACCGCGCCGAACCGGAGCCCTTCTCCACCCCCGAGAAGTCCCCCTTCCAGCGCATCGAATGAAGCTAGCCTGATTAATTCATGAACTTCGTAGCGAGAGGTGCCAGTGTGCGTGAGACCAGCAACTTGCGACCGTAAACCGGTCGCGGCGTACTGGACGTACGGCAATGATCGGTGTCGGTTGCAAGTTGTTGAGATTGCGTGCAATGGTGCCTCGCAGTAGATGGCTCATGAATTATTCAGGCTAGGATTACAAACGGCGTCAAACTCAACCGACGAGCAGACTTGAACCGTCAATTAACCAGACTAAATTAGGCTACGCCATGCAAGCCTGTTCAATTGTTAAAAAAAACGGAGATAAGAGAAAATGAATGTACTGCATGACAAAGATGCTGACTTGTCGGTTCTGCAAGGGAAAACGGTGGCTGTAATCGGCTATGGCAGCCAGGGCTCGGCGCAGGCTTTGTGTCTGCGCGATTCCGGGGTCGAAGTTATCATCGGTTCGATCAAGGACGCCTCCTATGACCAGGCGGTCGCCGACGGCTTCACGGTTAAACCGATTGCCGAAGCCGCGGCCGAAGCGGATGTTGTGCATATTCTGCTGCCCGATGAGTTTCACGGCCCGGTTTATCAGGCCGACATTGAGCCCAATCTCAAGCCCGGCGCCGCTCTTTGCTGCTCGCACGGATTCAATATTGTCTACGGCCAGATTGTCCCGCCTAACAATGTCGACGTCATTATGGTGGCGCCAAAGAGCCCGGCCACCGAGGAGCGCAAGGCTTATTTGGCCGGGTTTGGCGTGCCGGGCCTGGTAGCTGTCAAGCAGGACGCCACCGGTCAGGCGCGGTCCATTGCCCTGGCTCTGGCCAAAGCCATGGGGTTCACCCGTGCAGGCTGCCTGGAATGCACTTTCGAGCAGGAAACCTTCGAAGACTTATTTGGCGAGCAAACTGTATTATGCGGCGGCACCGTCGATCTGATGAAAGCCGGCTTCGAGGTTTTGACCGAGGCAGGCTATCCGCCGGAGATGGCCTATTTCGAATGCGTCCACGAACTGAAACTAATTGTCGACCTGATCTACGAGGGAGGGGTCAAGCGCATGAACGAGGTCATTTCCAACACGGCTGAGTGGGGAGAATACACCACCGGCCCTAAAATCATCGGGCCCGAGGTCAAGGAGCGAATGAAACAGGCTCTGAAGGAAATCGAGGACGGCACTTTTGCCCGGCGCTGGCTCGAGGAAAGCCGGCGGGGCGCCCCGAACTTACTGGCCCGCCGCGAAGAGCTGGGCAAGCATCAGCTCGAAATTGTCGGCGACAAGATTCGCTCGATGTTTGAGAGAGGAGAATGACCTATGATCAAAAGTACGCGTCTGTTAATGCTCGCCGGCAGCAGCCTGTGCTCTTTACTTACGGGCTGCGCCTCCACCCGCAACACTACCACTATTCCGACCACGGAGGATGGCCACTTGATCCTGGAGAATGAGCGTCTGCAACTGCATTTGCCCGACCCGACAGCCGCCGAACCTTATTACCAGGGGCAGAGATTCACTCTGCCCGGCATGGTGATTGGTGCTCGCTGGCAGGGTGTCGATATGTTTACCGAGCTGGGTTTGCCCAACCGCAACCCCAAGGCTCACGACCATGTCGGAGGCACCGCCGAGGAATTCGACATCAATGGCCCGGCTGACTACGATGACACACCGGTTGGTGGTGCTTTCATGAAAATCGGGGTCGGCCTGCTGCGGCGCGAGGACGACGGGAACTATCGTTTCTCCCGCGCCCATGAAGTGGTGCGGGCTCCGAAAAACGAGGTGGAAGTGCTCGACCGCCAAACCATCAGATTCATCCAAACCCTCGAGGACACGGATGGCGACCGCGGCTATCTTCTGCGCGTCACGGTGCAGTTGCAGGAAAACGGTTTCACGGTCTCGCGCACCCTCCAAAACCTGGGCGGCCAACCTTTGGAGACCGAACACTACAGCCATAACTTCATTCAGATCGACGGTTTGCCGGTCGGTCCCGACTATCGAATTCACTGGCCGATCCCGCTCGAGGTTGCCCAGGCCAATTCACGCCAAAACGTCATGACCGCGGAACCTACCGGCATCTCCTTTGCCGCCATTCCCGAGGGACATTACTACTATGCCAGCGAAGCCGGCAGCGGCCTCCCCGCCGACCAGCCGATCAAACTGGATCAGCTCGAACGCGGTCTGCGGTTGCGTATCATCAATGATCGGCCACTGCATCGCGTCGCCATCTGGGGAGGCGCCGATGTGATCTGTCCGGAGCCATTTGTCAAGCTTCTAATTGCCCCCGGCGAAACCATCGCCTGGAACACCACCTACGAAATCGCAGGAATCGAGGAATAATCGGAAGGCGGCGAGAGACACTCGCATGAAGCAATCCAGACCCCGCCATTATTAGCCCAAGGTGGGGCTCAAACCGAACGCGACTTGCACATTGGTCCCCAATCTTAGTCGGATACGCTTAGTCGACAACCTTTCGCCGCCTGCGCGGGGTCTTGGTCCAGATTATTTTTGGGTGCTACTCCGGCTCGTGGGCGCCACCGCCCTGCGGAGGCTTGATGAAGTCGTTCAACCCGACGGCGGGATGATGGTAGCGCGGCTGCCGGCGACTTCTGCGTCCGTATTGGATGGCCGCCTGCGGACACCAGTGCAGACAGGCAAAGCACTGCTCGCAATGGCCCAGCCATTGCGGACGCTGATCCGGCATGGCGATGTTATCGACCGGACACACCCTGGCGCAGACCCCGCACTGATTGCATTTTTCGTCCGCGTAAAAATTCTTGTCGGCCGTGCTTACGCGTCGGCTGAAGACCGGGTTTGCCACTTTGCCCAGCAATCGTGTGAGCAGGTTGGGACTTTCCAGCCCGACCGGTTCAGGCTGATTGAGACAGGCGATAATCTCCTGAATTTTCTGCTCCGCCCGGTCAATGATACGTTTTTGCTTCTCCTCCCCGGGCGGACCGCCCATCGGCGGATAGTTTTCCGGCAATTTCACCGCGAATCCATTCTCCATTTTCAGACCGCGCTCGGCCAACTGCCGTTGCAGTGTTTCCAGGGTCGGCCCCAAAGTGCCGGCATAGGTGGCGACCGCAAAGACCGATGACACCGCTTCGGCGGGCAGCTTCCGAACAAACCTCCGAACCAGAAGCGGCGGACCCCAGGCATAAACCGGAAAGACCAGCCCCACCCGGCTGCCCGGCGGCGGGGTTTCCCCGGCCTGCCACGCCCTGGCCAAAGATATAACCTGCGTCTGATCCTCAAGACCAGAGGCGATCGCCCGCGCCGTATGCAATGAGTTGCCGGTACCGGAAAACCAATAAATCGTGGTTGCCATGGAAACACTCCCTTTGGTTATTCTTGTCCCGTTCTGAAATAAATGGTTCCTTCTCAAATTGAGTGGGTAGCTTGTTTCAATTCACATTCAGAAATGATGCATTGCTCGTGACAGAGTTCAGGTGTCGGGTTTCAGGTTTCAGGTTTCAGGTTTCAGGTTT
>SLNM01000074.1 GCA_007133055.1 Lentisphaeria bacterium | reverse complement strand
CGACGCTTATGGGCGACGCTTACGGGCGACGCTTATTTCCTGGAGCCGTCCGGCCTCGGACGGTATTAACGGCGGAGGCCCGCCGTCCCCAGGTGTTAATTAATGTGGCTTAGCCGCAAGCCCCGTGTTTTCTTCCGCACAGTTGAGGTGCCCTTTCAGGGCACAATTTTTTCATGATTCCTACCCAGGGTTGCGTGTCGCTTAACCCCGGCCTAAATCCGTGATAAAATTGGCGAAAAGTATTATAATTAAGTAATTGCAAAAGGGTTTGTACAATAACTGCTTTTCGCCAATCGGGTTAGAGTCTGTTTTTCGCCAATTTTCCCCTTACGGGAAAGCCAGCGGCACCATATCCGCTTCGTTGACTGCGACTTGCGGTAGAACGCCACAGCTTCGTCTTGTCGCCTTGCGGCTACGGCACCGCTGGCTTTTCACGAAATCAGGCCTGGCTACGATGATTCCGCCCCCTTGGGGCTATAAAGCTTCCTGCCAGCCTCTTGCCGAAAAAGGGAGCCGGGCGATGATAGTGGATTATGAGTAGATGGCATCCTAACCGCCCACCGTTCTCGTCGCCCGCTCTCGTCGACCCTTTCCCGTTTTTAGCCGTTTTTATTCGATTTTTTACAGAAGCTGAGCAATTGTAATATAATCCTGAATCCGTGAATACTCCCGCCCGCTCGCTGAAGCTCGCTGCAACTGCCGCCTGAAGGCGGAACTCTGGCCTTGGGGTGCTGCCGGTATAACCAGACACCCCCGGGGTATCAGGCGCACCGCGCCGGAGCCGGGCTTGTATGCGCAAACAGAATGCCCTGTTTTATAACAAAAGACACCGAAGGAAGCTGGTCGACTAAGAGTATCCGATGAAGCGTTGCGAGTAAGTTGGTCGACTAAGTGTGTTACGCTTTATGCCCCAATACACTTATCCGCTCTCGTCGCCCGCTCTCGTAGCCCCGGAGTCTTCTGTGTTCAACCGCGAAACACTCTACGTTGCTCCGCCCCATCAGTGTTAATCAGTGTTCATCAGTGGTTCTTTTTGTCCCAATCAGTTTTCATCAGTGGCTCTGTCAAGCTTTCGATTCAACAGTAACCGACAATTGCCAACCCCTGTTTGATCCATTACAGTACCATAATGAGCGCGTCAACCACTTATCACCAGCCATTGTTCAACGATGAGTTGAACGTATTACTCAAGCATCTGCAATCCGCGTCTCCAGACGAGTCCGCTGGTTTTCTGTCGCAGTTGACCGCCCTTTTTCGCGAGCTGGCGAATCCGGAAGTCACGGCGGAAGCCGAGTCGTGGTATCTGCCGCACCGCATAGTCCTGGCTCTGGCCGACGGCTCACCGACAGCCTTGAACCAGGCCAGGGGCGATTTCCTGCGGGAATGGCGGCACGGAGCGGAGCTGGGGCGCGGCGATGTGCATTGGTGGAACAGCCGCGGCTTTCTCAGTTCCGACCGCTGGATCGCGGGCGCGATGGCAGCACAACTACTGATCCTGTTCGACTGGCTGGCCGCCCGCGAGGTGTGGACGGAAGTCGAGATCGACGAGATCGCCGACGAGGCGCTGGCCGCCATGGAAGGGTCGATCATGCCGCATCTGCGCGGACGCGGCACCTTCCCGGTGGCCCACGCCCCGATCAACCAGAACAACGCGATGGCGGCGGGGCTGCTCATTGCCGGCTATATGTTCGGCTATAAATGGCGGGGTCGGCAGGAGGCAAGGCGCCTGTTTGGGTTTGCCAAACTGCTCTACGGGGACCTGCTCGGGCAGTTTCTGACCGAGGGCTATGACGGCGACGGCATGACCTACATGCGGCTGATCCATCCCTCCTGCTTTGTGCTGATGGCGGCTTTACTGGAAGAGACAACGGGGGAGGACTGGTATTTTCGCCGATTCCAGCCGGGCGGGCACAGCCTGGCCGCCACCCTGGCCCGGCAATTGGACCTGATCACGCCGGGCGGCTGGTCGTGGCCGCTGGGGCGCTATGGCTATATCCGGCAATGGAATTGCTTCATGCTTTCCTTCGCAGCCCGGCGCAGCGGCGATCCCCGCTACCTAATCGCACTCAAGCGGGATCTTTCGGAATGCCGCTTCAACACTCCCTGGCTGGGCATGGACCTGCCGCTGGCTCTGCTTTGGTATCCGGAGAAAATAGACCACCGGGTGGCGGAAGAAACCTGGCCGGAACCCGAATCCTGGTGTCAGGCCGATGCCTGGGCTGCGCTATACGCCGACGACGCACTGGCCGGGCTGGTCTGGCACGCCGGCAAGATGCCGACTTTTTTCCTGGAAGCGGATAAACAGCAGGTTATCTTTTCCGGCGGCGAGACTTGGGACAACTGCAATTGCGTGCAGCCGCCGCCAAATGAACGGATAGACTCCGACTGGCTGGCCGGCGGCGGGCGGCCGCACTGGTTCGCCCGTTTGCCGTCGCTCTCCGGGGTCATGGTGGAAACCGGTGCCAACTACCCGGCGACGGCGGGGGTCGAGAGCGCCACTCGCGGCGCGCTGATGATCAATGGCTTCGGTCTTTTTATGCGCGACCAAATAGCGGCTGCAACCAGTAAAGCCTGGACCTGGCAGGCGCTGACCCGGGCGGACAGCCGAATCGAAGGCCGGACAGCGGTCATCGGCTCAGCCTCCTACCCACCGGCCCGGATTCTCTTTCGACAGGGTGAAGCGAGCCTCGACCAGAAGGCCGGCAGAATCGTCTACCTCGAAGGCGCGAAAAATGCGCCGCAAACCGCGATGCTGGAAAATAGCGTGCGGGGGCGCAATCCCAAGTTCGATGTCTGGGTTTCGTGGGCAAAAGACAGTGTTTCCATAAAGGACACCGACTCCGCCGAGCCGGACGAGACCAGGGCGTTAAGCATCGCCGCCGACTCGCGCCAGTGCTTGATACTGCCCCCCCGGCCCGAGAACGGCGCCATGCGGCAACTGGGCGAGCTGACTACCGACGCGGCGGCGGCAGTAACCCACGACACAGCGGTCTGCCTGCTGGCAACTCGGCAATGCAGAGGCCCGGTTTACACCTGGAGTTCAAGCCCGGTCGATATCGAAATCGGCTGCGAGCAAGTGGTCGTGGACCGGCTCGGCTACGGTGATTTCCTGAGTCTGCGCTGCGAAGATGGTGATCTTTTGCTGAGAGTCGGCAACGGACTGGAAGTCTGGCGTTGCGGGTTCCCTCGGCACGCCCTGCGGATCGGCGGACGCTTTGATCCGGTGGTGGTTGACGGGGTTGAAGTTTCCGCCCGGCACGATGGCGACTGGACAGTGCTCGGCCAGATGCCGGATCATGCCGGTCACCGCCCGGACATCGAGGAAGCGATCCAGAAACTACAAGCCGTCGAAGAGCTTGACCAACACGACAAAACACAGTTGCAACGCGTGATTCAACTGGTGCAGACGGTCAAGCGGCGCGGCTGCCGGACCGCCGTGCCCGCGCTGTGCCGCTTGATCATGCTTTGCCTGGAAGACGGGCTTGGCGACAAGGACGATCGTGCGCAGGCGCTGACCGAGGCGGCCCATGCCCTGGGAGTGATCGGCGACCAGAGCACCATCCCCGTCCTGCTCGATGTGCTGCGCCAAACCAGGCCGATGGAGGAATCCGGCAGAACCCGGCCTTGGAGCGAGCAATGGTGGCTGTCGGGGCCGCGAGTGGCGCTCTGCGACGCCCTGCTGCTATTGGAAGGGCGGGAAGTGCTTGAAGAGCTGCGGGCGACCCGGGACGGCGAAATGAACCCACACATGCAGTCGATGTCGCAGCGAGTCGAGAAAGTATTCGCTGCAACAACCAATTGAAGTGCCCCTTCGGGGCACAATTTCTTTTTTTTCACCACCCCAGGCGCTGCCTGGGGCTACGATGGCTCTGCCCCTCCGGGGCGGGCAAAAAGAACCCTGAGATGGATTGCTCCTCGCGCTAAATCTCAGGCTCAAGCCAAGTCCGAGCCCGCGATTCGACACCGCGCAGCGGCAAAGCCCGTCGTCTTCGGGCTGCGGCTGAATAAAGGCGCAGGCCTCCCCGGCACCGGCATGTTGCGGGATCGGGTCGGGACAGACCGAGTCCTGAACCTTATT
>SLNM01000167.1 GCA_007133055.1 Lentisphaeria bacterium | reverse complement strand
GCGGGCTCCCCCGCGCAACCGCCAGGGGCCGACAAAATCCCTGCCCGACCCGACTTCCAGCCGGAATGCCCGCACCTCGAGCTGCCACCGATCATCGACTGTCAGAAACGCATCGTCGGTCCGCAAACGCACCTGGTCCCCATCATAGAAAACCACAAAGGCCAGCTCCTGGTCCGCCCCGGCTACGAGGTTGTATTGACTGTCAACCCGCGCCATCGCGATCTTCCCCAACTGCGGCATTTCCATTTTAAAGGCGCGCACTGTTCCACTGGCCTGTAAATCATGTAGAACAAAGTCCAGCAACCCTGCCTCGATCTCCGTGCTAAGACTGATCTCGCCGGTTACGTTGGGTAAACTTGAGTACCCCTCGAGAAGATCAAGGAACCGAGCTGGCCTGAATCCGCGCAGTGTCAGCCCCGCCCGCGCCCGCATGGCATCCAGGTCCACTGCCAGCCATAAATCAACCTCCTCCCCGCGCGGACGAAGCGCCAGGTCCAGGTTTAAACCCCGCATGTTGTTGAACAGTGGACCGGTATGCAGACTGAAAGGCAGGGTCTGCCGGATTTGCCGCCAATGAAGCGTCAGCTCGGAATGCCGAACCTCGAAGGAGCCGATGTAAAAAACTGCCGCCTCATCGTCGGGAGCTTCTTCGGGCCACAACCGCTGGATTAATTCGGGCGGCCACCCGCCGGGCGGCGCCACCCCGTTCTCATCAACCACCAGCTCGCCACGCAAGCCGGCAATTGAAATTCTCTCGATGCGACGGCGCAGCAGACCGAGCGGACGATAGTCCAGGCGAATCGAATCGGCCGCCAGCAGATCTCCCTCGCCGCCCAAAAGCCGCAGACGCCCCAGGTCAATCCCACGCCAGCCGAGACGCCGCACTTCCACTTCAATGCCGGCAAACCCCCACTGCTCCGCCCAGTGCGGCAGCAGGCGCGACTCCAGCAAACTCGGCAGCCGCCACCAAACCATGACTCCAGCCAGAAACAAGGCCAGCAGCAGTATTGCCAGCCCCGCGACAATAATTTTTACAACCTTTTTCATATTCGGCAGCCACGCCCGCCATTGAACGTCCGGCCCGCGCTGTTATATTGCTGAATTAGCCGGGCCAACCAGTGTCTGCGCCGGCTTGCACTATCGATCCGGCATGAAATTAGCATAGCTCTTCAAAGATCGATTGTCCAGATCAATGGAAGGACGCGGGCAAGCCGTCAGTGAAAGGTGAAACCGTTGTCTTCGCGATTCGGACCTTGGGCTTCGGATTTCTTTAGGAATTGGGTATTTCGTCATTCGTCATCGCATTGCCTATGAAGCACACCAAGCACAAAAAACCAAGCGACAACCTTGATGGCACCGACCAAAAACCTCGGTCCCGCTTGACCTCTTCGAACCGGGCTATGGTCGAGAACCCGCCATACTTCGCCCGTTTTCATTCGTTCGCTGGCGGCAACAGCGACTGGAATGCGGTTTTTGGCCGGCCAATATCCGTCCGCGCCGCCGGTTGGCGGCAGACCCCCGCCCTGCTGCGCTGGGTCGAGGCGGCTCGTCAGAGAGGACACTGGGCCGTGCTGGCCCTGACCTACGAAGCGGCACCGGCCTTCGATCCCGCCCTGGCCGGAGAGGAGCATACGGAAATGCACATGCCCGTGGCCTGGGCCGCTGTCTTTGATCCGAGCCAAGTCAATGCGCGGATGCCCAAGCCCAGGCCCGGCTCCTATCAGGTCAACCCGTGGCAGGCGGACATACAGCGCCCGGCCTATGACCATGCGATCAACAGAATTCAACAGTACATTGCCGCCGGCGACACCTACCAGGTCAACTTCACCTTCCCCATGAGCAGTCAGTTCAGCGGCGATGCGGACGCGTATTTCGGGGTTCTGGGAAATAACCAGCAGGCGGAATTCTGCGCCCTGCTCAACCTGCCCGATCAGTTGATCCTCTCTATCTCTCCCGAACTGTTCTTCCGGCGCGACCAAAACCTGCTGACCACCCGCCCGATGAAGGGCACCCTGGGCCGGGGACGATTCCCGATCGAGGACCAGGAACGCCGACGAGCTTTGGCTGAATGCCCCAAGAACCGGGCGGAAAATCTGATGATCACCGACCTTGTCCGAAACGACCTCGGCCGCCTGAGCCAGCCCGGCACGGTGGAAGTGTCGAGCTTGTTCAGCATAGAAAAATTCAAAACCGTCTGGCAGATGACTTCGACCGTCCAGGCGCAAATCCCCCGAAAAACCACCCTGGCCGAGATGCTTGCGGCGCTTTTCCCCTGCGGCTCAATCACCGGCGCCCCGAAAATTCGCGCCATGCAAATCATTCGCGAGCTGGAGTCAGCCCCCCGCGGTATGTACACCGGCGCCATCGGCTATGTCCGCCCCGGCGGCGACTGCATATTCAACGTGGCCATTCGCACGGTAACCATTGACAAGGCAAACGGCAACGCTGTTTTCGGTGTCGGCGGCGGCATCACCGCCGACTCGACCACCGACGGCGAATATGACGAATGCCTGCTTAAAGCCGCCTTCCTCGATGAAACCCCAACCCCCTTCGCGCTCCTGGAAACAATGCTGCTGGAAGACGGCCGGTGGTTCCTGCCCGAGCACCATCTCCGACGCCTGCATGAGTCGGCCGCATACTTTCAGTTCGAATGCCATTTGGAAGGACTGCGCCGTAAATTGCAGAACCTGGCTGCGCAACACCCCGCCGGACGCTGGAAACTCAGGCTGGAAATGGAGCGAGACGGAAGCACAACCCATGAAATCACACCTCTGCCGGACGCAGCCGCCGAACCCGCTCCACCACTGCGCTGTGGCCTGGCCCGCAACCCGGTCAACAGCGCCGACCCATTCCTGTTCCATAAAACAACCCGCCGTCAAGTCTACGACCAGGCACGCCAGTCCCGGCCTGAATGCGATGAAGTCATTTTATGGAACGAAAGAGGGGAACTGACCGAAGGCTGCATCCACAACCTGGTAGCTGAAATCGACGGCGACAAGATAACCCCGCCGATGGCCTGCGGACTGCTGGCCGGAACCTATCGGGAGGAGCTGCTGGCACAAGGCGAGATCAAGGAAAAGGTTATCCTGCCCGCGGACCTGCGGAGAGCCGGCGCCGTCTGGCTGATCAACTCAGTGCGCAAGTGGCAAAAGGCCATCCTGGCCTGATTTGCTCATGCGAATTCGGGCATGAGTAATTAGTAAGGTCTGAAATTTGAAGACTGAAGGAGGAAGTCGGAGGGTGGAGGATGGCGACCTACTCCTTATCGCGCACCTTGTCGCGCACTTGATTCGACTCGATTCAGGTGCTCGATTCAAGTTGCAAGTGGTCAGGCGGCAAACTTGGCTCGTGAATTATTCAGACTATAGCCCCAAAGGGGCGGCATCATCGTAGCCCAGGGTTAAGCGCAGCGCAACCCTGGGTCTGGATTTGGAAAAATTTGTGCCCTGAAGGGGCACCTCAACTGTGCGGAAAAAAACGCGGGCTGGAATTTGTGCCGCCACCAGGCTTGCCCCTGGAGCTGCCGCGAACCGGCGGTAATACGGTCGTCCCCGGCCGTACCGGTGAACGGCCATTTTTTAACCGCGAAATACGCTAAACACGCGAAAAAATTATAGCCCCAAAGGGGCGGCATCATCGCAGCCCAGGGTTAAGCGCAGCGCAACCCTGGGTAGGAATCAGAGGAAGTTGTGCCCTGAAGGGGCACCTCAATCGTGCGGAAAAAAACGCGGGCTGGAATTTGTGCCGCCACCAGGCCTGCCCCTGGAGCTGCCGCGAACCGGCGGTAATACGGTCGTCCCCGGCCGTACCGGTGAACGGCCATTTTTTAACCACCAAATACGCGAAAAAAAAGAAAATTGCACCCCGGTTATCCTTGCACAAAGCGGGAAGTGTTATAGCCCCAAAGGGGCGGCATCATCGTAGCCCAGGGTTAAGCACAGCGCAGCCCTGGGTTTGGATTTGGAAAAATTTGTGCCCTGAAGGGGCACCTCAACTGTGCGGAAAAAACGCGGGGTACAGCCTGTGTCGCCACCCTTACGCCTACGCCAAGGCTCCCGCCTACGCCAAGGCTCCCGCCTACGCCAAG
>SLNM01000224.1 GCA_007133055.1 Lentisphaeria bacterium | reverse complement strand
TTTCCTTTTATTTGACCATTCATAGGTAATTGCGAAATGCGCTCTCCGTATGGCCGGGGTCTGTCCGGGTCATGCGAATCAAGCCTGGTCGGGACAGATTGCCGCTTCGCTGCTGTCCTCCGGACAGCCTCTGTTGCTTCGCAACGGTCCCGACCTGCAATTGGCTCGATTCGCCTATTTCGCACTTCTCTGTCACCCGTTCACGGGGTCCGTAGTTGCCCGAGGATCAGGGCGACAATATGGTCGGTGCTCATGCCTTCGGCTTCCGCTTCGTAGGTGGGGATGATCCGATGGCGCAGGACTTCGGGCGCCATGGATTTGACATCGTGGGGGACCACGTAGGCACGACCGTCGATAAAAGCTCTGGCTTTGGCGCCGAGCGCCAAAGCCAGGGTGGCTCTGGGTGAGGCGCCGAATTCGACCAGTTCGCCAACCCGCGTCAAATTCGCTTCCTTCTGGCGGTCGGACAGAGTGGCGCCCCCGGCCCGCGGCCGCGTGGCCATCACCAGATCAAGGATGTATTCCTCGATTTTGGGATCGAGAAAAACTTGGTCCACCCACTGACGGGCGTCCAGGATTTGTTGCAGCGATGCCTTGGCGGCGATTTGCAACCGCACTTCCGGATGAGCCATGCGGCGCATGATTTGCCGTTCCTCCTCGCGGTCCGGATAGTCAACCCGGGTTTTCAGCATGAATCGGTCAACCTGCGCTTCCGGCAGAGGATATGTACCCTCCTGTTCAATCGGGTTCTGGGTGGCCATGACCAAAAAGGGGTGGGGCAGCCTGATGGTCTGACCTCCGATGGTTGCCTGACGCTCCTGCATCGATTCCAGCAGAGCACTTTGCACCTTGGCCGGCGCCCGGTTGATTTCGTCAGCCAAAACGATGTTGGCGAAAATCGGTCCCTTGTTCACGGTGAACGTATGTTCATGGGCATTGTATACGGTGGATCCGACCAGGTCGGCAGGCAGCAGGTCCGGAGTGAACTGAAGGCGGCTGAAGCTGCCGCCGATGGCCTGGGCCAGAGTGGTGACCGCCAAGGTCTTGGCCAGGCCGGGCACCCCCTCCACCAGCACATGGCCGCCCGTGATCAGGCCGACCAGAAGAGTGTCGAGCAATCCCTCCTGGCCGACCAGCACTTTGTCCACTTCCTCCTTCAACGGAGCAATGAAGGAGGCCGCCTCCTGTATCCTGCCCTCGACTTCGCGGAGATGTTCCGAGGTTTGCATGCACACCTCTCAGTAGGTTCGGTTCAAAGCTACGACCACGCCTTGTATCAGCACTTGGTCGGGGGCGTATAATTGCGAGGAAAATTGAGGGTTGGCGGGGCGCAGTTCAATTTGCCGATCCTTGACGTAAAGGGACTTGACCGTCGTTTCAGTACCCTCCACCAAAGCCACTACAATGTCCCCGACCGAGGCGGTGCTGACGTGCTTGGCCACCACTATGTCGCCGTCGAGAATGCCCAGATCGCGCATGCTCTCCCCATGCACTCGCAGACCGAACAGATGGTGCCCGCCGGCATCCCGCGGCAGCAGCGAAGGATCGAATTGAATGATCGACTCGCGATTCTCCTCGGCCAACAGCGGCAGACCAGCACTGATCCGACCCAGAACCGGGATCGACAGTGTCAGCGACATGTGGCGCGGCACCGAGCTTCTGAGCAGAGTCAGACTGCGCGCCTTGGAGGAACGATCCACGTAGCCTTTGCGCTGCAAAGCCCGCAGATGGGCGAAGGCGGTGGCTTGCTTGATCCTTAGATGCTCTGCTATTTCGCTGACCGTGGGGGCCATCCCCTGGTGATGAACAAAGTCCTCGATAAAAACTAGAATTTCACGCTGTTTTGCAGTTAAACCTCTCATCTTTGCAAGCTCCCAGTTAGGCGTTAAAAAAATTCTGCCACGCTTCTCGCCCAACCTGGCCTGCTTAATTCACGAGCCAGGTTAATGGCCGAATTCGCATGAATTAATCAGGCCAGGATGCCGTAATTAATGCTAATAAATGTAATATGCTTTTATTCGATTGCAAGGCATGGTTGGGGGGGCGGAGTATAATTCGTCAGCGAAAGGCGGAGATGTCCTTTCGGTTGACGATTACGGCAGACTATCCTCGCTTCCTCTCGCTGACGCATTGCATCAAGTGTACCTGTTTGCCTTTTCGATTTGGCTGTGCATAGTAAATTTAGGTTGTTTGCGTGCGATTTTTGCGGAGTCGCCACACGGCAGTTTTTTTACATCAAAGTCTTATCAGACCAGGCAACGGCAAAGCTTGTCCAACCAGGAGAAGGTAAAATGAAAAAAGTATTGATCCCCACCAAGCTGAACAGTGTAGCTCGCGAGTTGTTGGAGGAAGCCGGTTTTTCGGTGGTTCAGGACAGCGACCGCAGTTTGGCGGAGCTAGTTCGGGAACATCCTCAAACCGAGGCTCTGATTGTGCGCAGCGAACCGGTGGACGAAGAAGTGTTGGCGGCTTTGCCCAGCTTGCGCCTGGTGATCCGGGCCGGTTCCGGCTACAACACGATTGATGTCAAGGCCGCCCGCCGCCGCAATGTTGATGTTATGAACACTCCGGGCGCCAACGCCAACGCGGTGGCGGAAGAGGCGATTGCCATGATTCTGGCCGCCTATCGACATCTGGTCGAGGGCGATGTCACGGCCCGGCAGGGACTATGGGAAAAGAAGAAGTTGATGGGCCGTGAACTGAGTGGCAAGACGGTCGGCGTGGTCGGCCTGGGCAATATTGGGCAGTTGGTGGTGGCTCGGCTGAGCGGTTTCAAAAACCAGATTCTGGGTTATGACCCGGTACTGAACACCAAGCGCGCCGAGGAGCTGGGCATTGAGCTGGTTTCTTTGGAAGAGCTGTTCTCAAGGTCCGATATTGTAACCTTGCATGTTCCGCAAACCGATGATACCAGAGGGATGGTGGACCAGCGTCTGCTCAGTTTGATGAAGGATGGCGCCATGCTGGTCAACTGCGCCCGCGCCGCAGTGGTCGATGAAGAGGCGATTCGACAGGTCAAGCGCGACAAGAAATTGATCTTTTGCAACGACGTTTACGCCAAGGACGAGCCGGGCGACAAGTCCTGCGTCGACATTGCCGATCTGATGCTGCCCCACCTTGGCGCCAGCACGATCGAGGCCAATATCACGGCCGCACGCAGAGCGGCCGAGCAGCTGATCGCCTATGTCGAGCGCGGTGTCTCCCGCTATGTGGTCAACAAAGGGGTTCCTGAGGAACTGGACGAGCAGTACCAGGAGCTGGCCTATCAGGTTGCCAGAATCGCCCATCATTACTGGGAAAGCGATCAGTCGGTGCGCCGGATCGAATGCAGCTTCTACGGCAACCTGCATCAGTATGCCAAGTGGTTTACCGCTCCGGTCGTGGCCGGTATCGCCAGCGAATTTGACGGTGCCAGCGATCCGGAGGAGGCCGAGGCCTGGCTCAAAAGCAAAGGCATCGGCTATGAAGTGCGTGAACCGGCAGCCGTGGGCAAAGGCTACGGCAGCTCCTCCATGACCATCGATCTGCTGTCCGGCAAGGAGGCTATTCACCAGGTCAGTGTGCGTGGCACTCTGACCGAAAACCGGGCTATGATTTCACGCATCGACGATTTTGACAACCTCTACTTTCAACCGGCCGGGCATAGTTTGGTCTTTGTCTACGAGGATCGACCGGGGGTACTGGCCATGATCACCGGCAGCCTCGGTTCGCTGGGGATTAATATCGAGGATATTCGCTCGCCCCTGGACAGTTCGAGAACACATGCGCTGGCCGCATTGAAAACCAGCCGGGAAGTGCCGCGGCGAGTGGTCCAGCAAATTCGACAGGAAATCAAGGCCAAGGTTGGTTTCGCACTGACCATCTAGCCTGAATAATTCTTGCCGTCTTGATCCAAAAAACTTGACACATACAACCAGTTTCAATATCCAACAGCCAACACGGAATATCCAAATCCAAGGTAAGATATCGTTCCGTGCCCTTCTTCGCTGTTCCGATTGTTTGTGCGCAAAATCAGCCTTCGCCGGCAAGGTTTCTGACAGAGCGATGATCCGCACTGCGTAGTCGATCAGACGGTCTTGGAGGTCATAGTGTCTTGCCTCGGTCATTGTC
>SLNM01000049.1 GCA_007133055.1 Lentisphaeria bacterium | reverse complement strand
GGTATGTGGGGAAGAAGCCTTCGCAGGTGGTTTTTCCGGACAGGGACCGGTACATTTTTTCATCAAAGATCATTTTGCCGGTATGGAAGGGCTGGATGCTGCCCGGTGCAAAAGCCTCCTTGAAGGCAAAGATGCCGTCGTGGGGCTTGTGCCCCCCGCCAATTACAAAGCGGTCGAAACCTTTGGGCCGCGCCCATTTTGTGATTTGATACTTTAGCAAGTCGCTGGGCCTGAGCCCAAAATGGTCGGCAAGGGTGCCGCCTAAAAATGAATACACATTGCTGTCGGAAATCAACACCAGTTCCGACGCAATGATCTCACCATGCCGGTGTACATGAAAAAAGCAACATTGTTTGGTCAAATTCTCCAACAGGTTTGCTAAAAAGGGTTTGTCAAAATAATAAAAAGCCTTTGCTTTTCGGCGGTTGAGTGTATGGTAGTAAACCTTCAAAAAGTCATTCAGGCGATCCCCTGCCGGATCCTCAATAACGGCAAGATCATAGGACTGGGCTTTGCGCACGTTTTTACGCACCTTTTGACGGAAGCTGAGCCACAACTCTTCATCTGTTCGGTTCAGGTCTGCAACGATGTTGTCGTTATTGTGCTCCACTTGTCCGTAATAATGCTCCCGTGCTTCGGAGAAAAGGAAGAATCGGACAAACTCGCTGACGATGTGGTTTTGTTGTGCCCAGTGGTGAAATTCGCGGTAAAAACCGTTAAAAAGGTCATTTTTTTGTTCTTTTTTGATGGATGGAGAGGCATTTTCTGCGTCAGCAGCTGGTTTTTCAGGTTTTTTTTCAGCAATCAGCGGTCCTCCGTAGCCGTAGGGGCTTATGATGTCGAAAGCCGGAGTTGTTGCCAGCTTTGGTGGTTGTGATTCCGGAATGCGTCGCAGCAGGAACGGGTAAAACACCTGTCCTGCGCCGGTTTCATACAGCGCACACCGCGCCTGTGCCTCCCGGTCGGCAAACAATTCCACATACCCCGGGTGCGCAAACGGCTCCCGCCCCGATGCCTGCCATAGCTGCAGCCATCGGTTGCGGTCGGTTTCATTGGTGGGGTGCAGGATTTGCATTTGTTGATGTCATGTAGAGAAAATTCACGAATATTCTCTACATGAATTTTCTCTACACGAATTTTCTCTACATGAAGCGAAAAACCGCCATCAACGCCTCGGCGATGCGTTCCCGGTCTTCGTCGGTCATTGCCGAGCCGGAGGGCAGGCAGAGGCCTTTGTTGAACAGCGATTCGGCGATCTTGCCACCGGCGGTTGGGAAGCCTTTGTAGACCGGTTGCAGGTGCATCGGTTTCCAGAGCGGACGTGCCTCGATCTGCTCTTGCTGCAGGGCGATTCGGATATCTTCCCGGGTGATGCCGCCACTGTTTTTGGGATCCACCAGGATTGTGGTGAGCCAGCGGTTGCTGAAGGCCGCTTCCGGTTCGGGTTGGAATGAGATGCCCCGGCTGTTTTCCAGCAGCCTATAATAAAAGCTGTAGTTGTTGCGCCGTTGACGGATCCTTTCGTTGAGCAACTTGAGCTGTCCGCAGCCGATGGCTGCCAGCAGGTTGCTCATCCGGTAGTTGTAGCCCACCTGGCTGTGCTGGTAGTGTGGGGCAGGGTCGCGTGCCTGGGTGGCCAGGTAGCGCGCCTTGCTGATGTATCCTTCATCATCGCTCAGCAGCGCTCCGCCACCACTGGTAGTGATGATCTTGTTGCCGTTGAACGACAGGATGCCCATCGTGCCGAGAGATCCGGTCTGCTTTCCCCTGTAAGTGGAGCCGATCGACTCTGCCGCGTCTTCCACCACGGGGATGTCGTATTTTTTGGCCACCGCCGTGATCTCGTCCATACGGGCAGGCATCCCATAGAGATGCACCGGGATGATCGCTTTGGGCTTTTGGGCCTTCAAAGCAACAGACGTGTCTCTGCCGGCAGCCTGCAATACACCACCCTTCATACAGGCGCCGATGGCCTCTTCGAGGCGCCCCGGACACATATTCCAGGTGTCGGTTTCCGAGTCGACAAATACCGGCGTGGCTCCCATATAACGGATTGGATTTGCCGATGCGGAAAAGGTCAGACTTTGACAGATCACATAATCGTCAGGACCCACATCAAGCAGCCGCAGCGCCAGGTGGATGGCCGCCGTACCGGAGCTTAGCACCGCCGCATGTCTAACACCGGTGTATTCCTGTAGCGCAGCTTCGAAGTTGTCGACAAAAGGACCCAGCGGCGCAATCCAGTTCGAATCAAACGCCTGCTGTATATAATGTATCTCTAACTTCCCCATGTGAGGCGGGGAGAGGTGGATGATTGGCTTCAAGGTTGTTTAATTGTTTATTTGTTGAAGAGTTTATTTGTTTATTCGTTGAATTGGTGAACTGTTGATCAATAAAGAAACCCGAACAACCACAACGGAATTTTATTTGCGTACCCATATTCTATATCATCTGCAGCAACAAACGCTTTGTCTTTCGGCCATTCCGACAGTTGTTTTGACGGCTTATTTTTACCACCCACTTCAACAAGAAACGCATCATCAATTAAAAAGTCGCCAGATTCGGGATAACTCAATTGGTGTTGATGTTTCAATTGGTTTAGGAAAAAAGTCTCCCTTAAGCTCCCGGGGTCAGGGGTGAAAGGATTAACGGCATATGCAATATTGCTGTTTTCAAGAAAGATCTTATCGGGTTTTTGCATCCGGCTGATTCCCCTGGCGCTTTTGTAAAGGTGTGTAATTAAATCAGCTTCCTGGAGATATTGCATATAGCTTATTAATGTATTTCTGCCAATGCCTGTTTTTTCGCTGATTTTCTTGATATTAGGAATAAAAGGTGCCGTTTCGGAAATAATGAGCAGCAATTGCTTGATTTTTCGTGAAAAAGTTACATCAACACCGCGCAAAAGCGGCAATTCGGCATCGATGATATGATTGATGACCTCTTGAATCCTGCTATGATACGATGACAAATCTTCATAAAAGAAAGGGTAATAACCTTCTTTCAAATACTTTGCAAAGAATTGCAATGGTTTTACCTGGTTTGCGATGTCACCGGAAATTTCCGCATGCCTTTCAAGTATTTCATTTAACCCATAAATGGGAAAATCAGTATGATTTACAAAGTTCAAATATTCTCTGAATGATAAGCCTTGCAGCTTGTATGTTACTGCTCTTCTGCTAAGATCTGCCCGTGCATTAAGGATTTCAAGAAGGGAAGAACCGGTGAAAACCACTTGAGTTTCCGGAAAGTCATCATAAATGTTTTTTATTTCCCGCGACCAATCCGGATACTTATGTACTTCATCCAGGAACAAGTGTTTGCCCCCTCTTTTTACAAAGTCATCAGCCAGGTCAACGAGCCTGTTATCTGCAAACCAAATATCATCGAGGCTCACATAGAGAACCGATTCATCGGTTTTATGATTTTTCTTGATATGTTGCAGCAACAGTGTGGTTTTACCTACACCCCTGGCCCCTTTTATTCCAATAAGCCTGACATTCCAGTCAATTCGGCCCATAAGGCTTCTGCTGAAAGCCGTTGAAACCTGTGCTGTTTTTTTTCTGAACTTCTCAACAAGTGCATCCATTGTTGCTTTCTTTATTAAGCAAAGATACAAAAAAACTGCTTTTTGTATAAAGCACTTTGGTTGTTCTGTATTGAGCTTTGTTTAATTGTTGATTTGTTGAATCGTTTATTTGTTTATTCGCAAGCCCTGCCAGCTCGCAACTCACAACTCAAGCCCAGCCTATTAAAATCCGTTTTTATATGTTGTTCGATTCAAAGAGAAAGTCTTCAAAGTTCTCACGATGAATTACTTTTGTTTCTGACAGATATGTATTGGTAAACGTTTTGGAAACCTTTGCTTTAGCCTTGGGGTTCCATTTAAACTCCCACGACAGGATTTCGCCACCACGTTCTTCTATGTAATCAATCTCCTGCCTTTGTGTAGTACGCCAAAAATAAGACATTGCTGACACCTCGTTATATTCAAGGCACTTTTTCCTTTCACTGATCAGGAAGTTTTCCCACAAGGCACCTGAATCCTGGCGGATCGATAGTGGATTATAATTTGATATGATGGCATTACGTATTCCATTGTCATAAAAATATAT